>CAZBWP010000120.1:3605-7293 GCA_964495295.1 uncultured Rhodospirillaceae bacterium
CGCACCGCGCCGGAGAGCTTCGCCGACCTGGCCGACAAGCTGCTGCCGGCGGTCGTCAACGTCTCGACCAACCAGCGACTGGAAGGGCCTTCCGGCATGGAACCGCCGGAGGTGCCGCCCGGCTCGCCCTTCGAGGAGTTCTTCAAGGAGTTTTTCGAGCGCGGCCAGCCGCAGTCGCCGCAGCAGGAGCGGCGCCGCCGGGCGACGTCGCTCGGCTCCGGCTTCATCGTCGATGCGTCGGGCTACATCGTCACCAACAATCACGTCATCCAGGAAGCCGACGAGATCACCGTCATCCTGCATGACGAGACCCGCCTCAAGGCGGAAGTCGTCGGTCGCGATCCGAAGACCGACATCGCCATCCTGAAGGTGGAGCCGAAAGCGCCGCTGACGGCGATCGCCTTCGGTGATTCCGACGACAGCCGGGTCGGCGACTGGGTGATCGCCATCGGCAATCCCTTCGGCTTCGGCGGCACCGTCACGGCGGGCATCATCTCGGCCCGCAACCGCGACATCCGGGCGGGGCCCTACGACGACTTCCTGCAGACCGACGCCTCGATCAATCGCGGCAACTCGGGCGGCCCGATGTTCAATCTGGACGGCGAGGTGATCGGGATCGCCACCGCCATCTTCTCGCCGTCGGGTGGCAGCATCGGCATCGGCTTCGCCATTCCCAGCAATGTCGCCGAACCGGTGATCCGCCAGCTCATCGCCCATGGCGAGGTGCGCCGCGGCTGGCTCGGCGTGCGCATCCAGTCGGTCACCGACGAGATCGCCGAAAGCCTGGGCATGGGCGTAGCACGCGGCGCGCTGGTCGCCGAGGTCATCAAGGGCGGCCCCGCCGAGGTGGCGGCGATCCGCCGGCGCGACGTCGTGATCGAGTTCGCCGGCAAGCCGGTGGATGAGATGCGCCGGCTGCCGCGTATCGTCGCCGAAACCGACGTGGGCGCCTCCGTGCCGGTCAAGATCTGGCGTGACGGCGAGGAGATCACGGTCAACGTCACCGTCGGCTCGCTGGCCGAAGGCGAGGAACAGATGGCCGCGGGCGAGGAGCCGCCGGCGGCGACGGATCGCGGATCGGCCGCCATCGACTCGCTCGGCATCACCGTCGCCGAGATCGATGACGACGCGCGTGAACGCTTCGATCTGGACGCCAGCGCCCAGGGCGTCGTCGTCACCGAGGTGGCCGAGGATGGTCCGGCCTTCGACAAGGGGATTCGCCCGGGCGACATCGTCGTCGAGGTGTCGCAGCAGGAGGTGCAGGCGCCGGCCGACATCGCCGCCCGCGTGGAGGAGGCCCGCGAGGCGGGCCGCAAGCAGGTGTTGCTGCTGATCCAGGGGCAGAACGGGCTCCGCTTCGTGGCGCCGCGCATCGCCGATTGAGGATGCGACGTCGGGCACGTATCGACGGCCGGTGATCCCGGGCGTCGGTCCGGGGCGTCGATCCCGGGCGTCGATCCTTCCTGGAAATCCCGCAAGCGGAGGGGTATCACTGGCGCGGTCGCCTTCCCCTCTCGCGTTCGGACCCGAGCGATGACCGAGCACACCAAGTTTCTCCTCGCCGACAAGGACATACCGCGCACCTGGTACAATGTGGTCGCGGATCTGCCGGCACCGCCGCCGCCCGCCCTGCATCCGGGAACCGGCAAGCCGATCAGCCCCGACGACATGACACCGCTGTTCGCCGCGGCGCTGGTGGCGCAGGAAATGTCGGCCGAGCGCGAGATCGAGATTCCCCGGCCGGTGCGGGAGGTCTATGAGCTCTGGCGGCCGACGCCCCTCTATCGCGCCCGCCGGCTGGAGCGCGCCCTCGATACCCCCGCCCGCATCTACTACAAGTATGAGGGGGTCAGCCCGACCGGCAGCCACAAGCCGAACACCGCCGTCCCGCAGGCCTTCTACAACAAGGAGGAAGGCACCAGGCGGCTCGCCACGGAAACCGGCGCCGGTCAATGGGGCACCTCGCTCGCCTTCGCCGGCGGCGTCTTCGGCATCGATGTCGACGTCTTCATGGTTCGCGTCAGCTTCGATCAGAAGCCCTATCGCCGGGCGGCGATGCAGGCCTACGGCGCGCGCTGCGTCGCCAGTCCCAGCGAGGAGACCGCCGCCGGCCGCGCGGTGCTGGCCGCCGACCCGAAAGCCACGGGCAGCCTCGGGATCGCCATTTCGGAAGCCGTGGAACGAGCCGCCGGGCGCGCCGACACCAAGTATGCGCTGGGCAGCGTGCTCAGCCACGTGCTGCTGCACCAGACGGTGATCGGCCTGGAAGCCATCGAACAGATGGCGCTGGCGGGCGACCAGCCGGACATCCTGGTCGGCTGCACCGGCGGCGGCAGCAACTTCGCCGGCCTCGTCTTTCCGTTCCTCGGCCGCATGCTGCGGGGCGGCGCGCCGATGCGGATCGTTGCCGCCGAGCCGACCGCGTGCCCGACGCTCACCCGCGGCGTCTTCGCCTACGACTTCGGCGATACGGCGCATCTGACGCCCTTGATGAAGATGCGCACCCTCGGCTCGTCGTTCATGCCGGCCGGCATCCATGCCGGCGGGCTCCGCTACCACGGCATGTCGCCGCTCTTGAGCCACGTCCTCGACCTCGGCCTGTTCGAGGCGAAGGCGTATGACCAGCTCGCCTGCTTTGCCGCCGGGGTGCAGTTTGCCAAAGCCGAGGGCATCATCCCGGCGCCGGAAGCGAACCACGCGGTGCGCGCCGCCATCGACGAGGCGCTGGTCTGCAAGCGCGACGGCACGGCGAAAACCATCCTGTTCAATCTCTGCGGCCACGGCCACTTCGACATGCAGGCGTATCTCGACTACTTCGCCGGCAAGCTTTCGGACCAGCCCTACGGCGACGCCGCGCTCGCCCGCTCGCTTGCCGATCTGCCCACCGTCGCCGCCGAATAGGTCGGCCCGGCGTTCGCCTGAAGCCGTCATCGACCGACGATCATCCCTGGAGGTCTCCCGTGACTACGCCGCTGGTTCGCCCGTTCACCGCGTTGCGGCCGGCGGCCGGGCGCGCCGCCGAGGTCGCCGCCCCGCCCTACGACGTGCCGACCACGGCGGAGGCGCGCGCCGAGGCGGCGGATCGGCCGTGGAGCTTCCTGCATGTGTCGCGGCCCGAGATCGATCTCGGAGACGGCGTCGATCCCCATGGGCCGGAGGCCTACACCGCCGCGGCCGTGGCGATGCACCGCCTGCTCGACGTCGGTGTGCTCGTGCGCGACCCGGCGCCGGCGTTCCACGTCTACCGGCTCACCACCGCCGACCATGAACAGACCGGCATCGCCGCCGCCGCCGCCGTCGCGGCGTACGAAAGCGGGCGGATCCGCCGGCACGAGTTCACCCGGCCCGACAAGGAGATCGACCGGGCGCGGCACATCGAGGCGGTGGGCGCCCATACCGGCCCCGTGCTGACCGCCCATCGGCCCGATCCGGTGATTGCCGGCATCGTCCACCAGGTCACCGGCACCCAACCCGACGCCGACGTGACCCGGCCCGACGGCGTGCGCCACCGCGTCTGGAGCGTCAGCGACGCGGCGGCGTGCCGGGCGATCGGCGCGGCGTTCGAGGCGATGCCGACCGTCTACATCGCCGACGGGCATCATCGCTCGGCCGCCGCGGTGCACATCGCCCAGGCGCGGCGGGCGGCGGGCGCCGGCGACGAGCGCTTCCTGATCGTCAGCTTCCCGGC
>CAZBWP010000121.1:0-1362 GCA_964495295.1 uncultured Rhodospirillaceae bacterium
TGCCGGTGTTGTTGCAGCAGCGACGCGCGGCGTCAAGCTGGCCGGCGACGCGCGGTGTCGAGCCGATCTCGAGCCGGCCTCGATCTGCTCTCGGGCCGGCCGCGGGTCCTATTCCAAGGCTTCGCTGTTGGCCAGCGACTTGGTCAGTTCGAACAGCCGGTGGCGCACCCGCGGATCGGTGATGCGATAATAGGCGCGGACCAGTTCCAGGGTTTCCCGTCGGGTCAGCGGGTCCTGTTCGAGCGCGGCCTGCTTCGGCTCTTCCAGGCCATAGACTTCGCTCGCCGCCTGCCGGCTGCCGTCCGGCATGTCGTCGAAAAAGAAGGCAATGGGGACGTCGAGGATGCGGCTGAATTCAAACAAACGCGAGGCGCCGATTCGGTTGGCGCCCCGTTCATATTTTTGGATTTGTTGGAAGGTCAGGCCGACCGCTTCGCCGAGCTTTTCTTGGCTCAAACCGAGAAGGGTTCGCCGCAGACGCACCCGCGCGCCCACATGGACGTCGATGGGGTTGGGTGTTCCCGGGGGCAACCGTTCGAAACGGGCGGCGGGAGAGGGTGATCGGGATCGTCCGTGCTCGCTCACAATGCTCGCGCTCATCTCTGGTCGCTCCTCCCTTCCCTCTTGAGCGGCCGGCGCCAGGAGCCCCGCGGCTCGGCCGAAGGACTGACGCCGACACACCTTTTCGGTGCACATCGTCGTTCGCGATGCCTCACGGTTATTTTATCCACTCCAGTTAGCGCAAAGCAACGACTGTTATCGAGATCCGGCGCCACAACCATATAGGGAGATGCGGTCAGACGCCCCGGCGGCCGATCAGGATGCCCATGAGGGCCACGCCAACCACCAACAGGAGTACGATGCGGTCGCCCAGTCGGGCGTAGGGCGTCGGGCCTGCGAGCGGTCGCGGCAGCGGCCCGTCGACAATTCCGGTTTCCTCGAGGCCGAGGCGGCCGCCGATTCGCCCGAGCGGGTCGATGATCGCGGAAATCCCGGTGTTGGCGATGCGCACCAGCGGCAGGCCTTCCTCCACCGCGCGCAGGCGCGCCGCCGCGAAATGTTGATAGGGTCCCGACGAATATCCGTACCAGGCATCGTTCGTCAGATTGAGCAGCCAGTCGGGGCGGTCGCCCGCGGCGGTGACGGCGCCCGGGAAAATCACCTCGTAGCAGATCAGCGGGCCGACCGGCGGCAGCCCGGGCAGGCTGAGCGTCCGCAAGCCGGGGCCCGCACTGAAGTCGATGGAGCCCTCGGTCAGCTTGCCGAGCCCGACGAGGTCGCGGAACGGCATGTACTCACCGAACGGGACCAGGTGAACCTTGTCGTAAGCGCCGACGACCGTGCCCTCGGCATCGAGGGCGA
>CAZBWP010000121.1:1462-7248 GCA_964495295.1 uncultured Rhodospirillaceae bacterium
GGCACGGCGCGATCGGCAATCGTCGACGCCATCGCCGCCGCGGCGACGGTGGCGAGGCCGAGACCATAGGGTCCGGCCAGCGCCGTCACCTGGATCATGCTGTCCGAGAACGCCCAGACGGAGCCGATCAGGTTCCAGGGAAAGCCCGTCAGGACCCAGCTTCTGAGCCATTCGACGCCGGTCCATGTGGCGGCGAACACCAAAACGCCGCCGACGCCGGTCCTGCCGGCGAGCCGCGCCAGAAGGCAGGCGAGGGCCGGGAACGCGGCGAGCAGGGCGGCGAGGCCCAGCACGGCGAACGGCGCGATCCAGACGAACATGCCGCCGCGCACGGCGAAGGCGTTGAAGACCCAATAGAGGCCGACGAGAAAGAAGCCGAGGCCGAACCACCAGCCGACGGCGAAGGCCGACGCCGCGCCGGCGATCCGCCGATCGGTCAGCCAGACGAGGCCGGTGAAGGCCGGAATCAGCGCCGGCCACGCGTAGACCGGCGGCAGGGCGAGGCTCGCCAGGGCACCCAGGCAGAAAGCGATGAGGATACGGCGCCCGCCGCGCAGGCCGGTGACGACGGCATGCATCCGCAGCACCCAGGCGCCGGCGCGCGTGACCCCGGGTTCGGGCACGACGCGGAGCAGCCGGCCGGCGGCCGCGGTCATTCCGGTTCCGGCGTCGACGAATCGGCCGGAATCGCCTCCAGCACGGGAACCCGTCGGATCCGCAGTCGGCGGATGCGGCGGGGGTCGGCGTCGAGGATCTCGAATTCCAGGCCGGAGGAATGCCGCACCAGTTCGCCGCGGATCGGAACGCGACCGGAAAGGGCGAAGACGAGACCACCGAGGGTGTCGATCTCGTCGCGTTCCTCGTCGAGCAGGATGGGGCCGTACTCCTGCTCCAGCACCTCGATCTCGGTTCGGGCATCGACGTCGAGCGTGCCGTCGGCCCAGCGAACGAGCGTGTCCTCCGGGCTGCGATCATGCTCGTCGTGGATGTCGCCGACGATTTCCTCGACCAGATCCTCGATGGTCACCAGGCCGTCGACGCCGCCGAACTCATCGACGACCAGCGCCATGTGGCAACGTTTGACCCGCATCTCCAGCAGCAGTTCGAGCACCTTCATCGACGGCGCGACGAACAGCACCCGGCGCAGGATCTTGCCGATCCTGAAGGTCGTCGGCTTGTCGCGCCAGGCGAGCACGTCCTTGATGTGGATCATGCCCAGGGCGTCGTCCAGCGACTCCCGGTAGACCGGGATGCGGGAGTGCCCCTCGCGGGTCATGATCTCGATGACCTCTGCCAGGCTCGCTTCGACCTCGGCGGCGACGATATCGGGTCGCGGCACCATGGCGTCTTCGACCGACCGGTCGCGCAGCGCCAGGACGTTGGCAACCAGCGCGCGTTCATCGGGGTCGAGCGGAATCTCCGCGTCGTCGCGTTCCCCCATCAACTCCTCGAGGGAATCCCGCGACGTCGACTCGCCGTTGCGGCCGCGCCGCAGGCGCCGCACCAGGGCGCGCAGCGTACTGACACCCCGGCCCTCTCCGGATGATCGCGCGTCGTCGCCGGTGTCGGATCCGGCCGCTGACGACGGACTATCGGCTGTCGATCGGTTCATGGCTCCGCGTGAGAAGTGGCGCCTCGGGGTCGGCGGCGTCAACCGCCGCCAAGGCCCGCGCCTCCATCGCCTCCATCTCCGCCGCCTCGGCGGGTGTCTGGTGATCGTAGCCCAACAGGTGCAGCATGCCGTGGACGACTAGGCGGCTGAGATGGTCGGCAAGCGGCCGCGTCTCGGCAAGCGCCTCGGCCGCCGCGGTCTCGTAGGCGACGATGATGTCGCCGATCGGGCGGTCCGCCGCCGCCAGGTCGGGCGGCCAGTCCGCCGCCGCCAGCTCCGGCGGTCCCTCGGCGGGATAAGCGAACGAGAGGACATTGGTCGGACCGTCGCAGCCGCCATAGCGCCGATTGAGGTCCGCCACCTCGGCGTCGTCGGCGAGCGCGATGGCGACGACGCCGACCAGGGGCGCCGCGCCCGCCGCCTGCCAGGCCGCCCGGCAGGCGTTCCGACACACGGCGTCCGGATCGTCCATGTCCGTCTGCCAGCCCCCGCCGCGGGGCACGACCTCGATGTCAGGCGCCGTCATCGGTGTCACCGGCGGTTTCGGACGTGTAGCGGGCGCCGACGTTCAGTCGGCTCTCCGCGGCATCATAGGCGCGGACGATGCGCGTCACCAGCGGATGCCGCACCACGTCTGCATCGGTGAACCGCACGCACGCCAAGCCCTCGACGTTCGCCAGCACCTCGAGAGCGTGGCGGAGGCCCGAGCGCGTGCCCTTCGGCAGGTCCACCTGGCTGAGATCGCCCGTCACCACCATGCGGGCGTTTTCGCCCAGCCGGGTGAGGAACATCTTCATCTGCACGGAGGTCGTGTTCTGCGCCTCGTCGAGGATGACGAAGGCATTGGCCAGCGTCCGGCCGCGCATGAAGGCCAGCGGCGCCACCTCGATCTCGCCGCTTTCCAGCCGCTTCACCACCTGCGGTCCGGGCAGCATGTCATAGAGCGCGTCATACAGCGGCCGGAGGTATGGATCGACCTTCTCGCGCATGTTGCCGGGCAGGAAGCCGAGCTGTTCGCCCGCCTCGACGGCGGGTCGGGACAGGATGATCCGGTCGACATCGCCGCCGACCAGCCGCTCCACCGCCTTCGCCACCGCCAGATAGGTCTTGCCCGTGCCGGCGGGACCGAGCCCGAACACCAGGTCGTGGTCGTCGATGGCGCGCAGGTACGCCGCCTGGGTCGGCGAGCGCGGCGACACCGTGCGCTGGCGGATCCGCACCTCCAGGTTGGCGCCCGCCGCCATGCCGGTGGCCGTCACCATCCGCACCGCCGCATCCACGTCCTCGCCGCGCGCCGACTGGCCGTTGGCGAGCCGCCGGTAGAGGTGGTCGAGCACCGTTCGCGTCGCCTCGACCGCGGCGGCCGGACCGCTGATCGTCAGCTGGTTGCCGCGCGCGTCGGCGGTCACGTCCAGGTGCCGCTCGATCCGCGCCAGGTTGCCGTGGTGCGAGCCGAACAGCTGCATCGCCAGGCGATTGTCGTCGAACTCCAGCTGCAACATTTTTTCGGGGGGCGCGTCGCCACCATCCGCCGCACCATCCGCCGGGCCGGGCGCCGTCATGCCGCCGACCGATCGATGACGCTGCCGCTCAAGCTGTTGGCGAGGCCGCGCCGGATTTCGACCGGCGCCATGCTGCCGATCAGGCGTTCGCTCGCCGCCACGTGCACCGGCTGCTGGTAGGGGCTGCGACCGATGATCTGGCCGTCGCGGCGGCCCCGGCCATCGAACAGCACCGGCATGACGCGACCGACGCAGGCGGCGTTGAACGCCGCCTGCTGGGCGTTGAGCAGGGCCTGCAGCGCCGCGAGCCGCGCCGCCTTGACGGCTTCGTCCACCTGCGCGAGGCGCGCCGCCGGCGTGCCCGGTCGCGGGCTGTACTTGAAGGAGAACGCCTGCGCATAGCCGACCCGAGCGACCAGATCGAGGGTCGCCTGGAAGTCCGCATCGGTCTCGCCCGGAAAGCCGACGATGAAGTCGCCGCTGAGCGCCAGGTCGGGGCGCACGCCGCGCAGCCGGTCGACGATCCGCAGATAGTCGGCGGCGGCATGGCGGCGGTGCATGGCCGCCAGGATGCGGTCGCTGCCCGACTGGATCGGCAGGTGCAGGTAGGGCATCAGCGCCGCCACGTCGCCATGGGCGGCAATCAGGTCGTCGGCCATGTCGAGCGGATGCGACGTGGTGTAGCGGATGCGCGCCAGCCCCGGAATCTCGGCGATCGCCCGGATCAGCCGGGCCAGCGACCAGGCACCGCCGTCGGGCGCTGCGCCGTGGTAGGCGTTGACGTTCTGGCCGAGCAGGGTGATCTCGCGGGCACCGCGCTCGGCGAAGCGCTTGGCCTCGGCCAGCACCGCGGAGGCCGGGCGCGAGTACTCGGCGCCACGGGTGTAGGGCACGACGCAGAAGGTGCAGAACTTGTCGCAGCCCTCCTGCACCGTCAGGAACGCACCCGCCTGCGGCCGCCTTGCGTTCGTCTCGGGCAGCGTGTCGAACTTCGGCTCCGGCGGGAAATCGGTGTCGAGCACCGTCGCACCGTCTGCGAGCGCCCGGGCGACCATGTCCGGCAGCCGGTGATAGGTCTGCGGGCCGAACACCAGATCGACGAACGGCGCCCGGCGGAGGATCTCCTCGCCTTCCGCCTGGGCGACGCAGCCGGCGACACCGAGCAGGACGCGGCCGCCGGCGGCGCGCGGGCGCCCCGTCAACGCCCTGAGCCGGCCGAGTTCGGAATACACCTTCTCCGCCGCCTTCTCGCGGATGTGACAGGTGTTGAGCACGACCAGGTCGGCGTCGTCCGCGGCGTCGACCAGTTGCCAGCCGTGCGGCGCCAGCGCGTCCGCCATCCGTTCGGAGTCGTAGACGTTCATCTGGCAGCCGTAGGTCTTGATGAAGAGGTTTTTGGCCAAGCCCGTTCCGTCAGAAAGGCCGCGGCGCCCGGCGCGCGCGCATCCGGACCACCGGACGCGGGGTCAGGTCCCGTGGCGCCGATCCATCGCCTGGAATCGTAGCCGGCCGCTCCTGGCTGTCAAGTCGCAGCACGGCACGATCACGAGGAATCGCGCGGCGCGCGAATCGGCACGCCGAACAATTCCAGGCGGTGCCCGACCAAGCGATAGCCGTGTTGCTCGGCGATGGCGCGTTGCAGGGCCTCGATCTCGGCGCTGCGAAACTCGATCACCTTGCCCGACTGGATGTCGATCAGGTGATCGTGATGCTCCTCGGTCGCCTCCTCGTAGCGGGCGCGCCCGTCGCCGAAATCGTGGCGCTCCAGGATGCTCGCTTCCTCGAACAGCCGGACGGTCCGATAAACCGTCGCGATGCTGATCCTGGGATCGATCTCCGTGGCGCGGCGATAGACTTCCTCAACGTCGGGGTGGTCCGTCGCTTCGGACAGCACGCGGGCGATGATCCGGCGTTGCCCGGTCATCTTCATGCCTTTTTCGGCACACAACTGCTCGATGCGTGATGGTAACGTCATCGCTCCCTCGCCGCCCGGTTGCCTCCCGTCGGACAAATTGTTACCGGCTCGCAACGCCCGCCGTGGCGACCGCGTTTGCGAGCCGGTTGATCATGCATCGGCGTCGTCGCGCCGCCGCCGCGTGCCGAGGCCGATCTGCTTCGCCAGGTTACTGCGATGCCGCGCGTAATTGGGAGCGACCATCGGGTAATCGGTCGGCAGGCCCCAGCGCTCGCGGTATTCGTCCGGTGTCATATTGTAGGCTGTCTTCAGATGCCGCTTGAGCATCTTAAGCTTCTTTCCGTCCTCGAGACAGATGATATAATCGGGAGTCACCGACTTCTTCACCGGCACGACGGGGCGGGGCCGGTCGGGCATTTCCTGGTCGGAACCGATCGCCGAGAGGGTTCGATAGACCTCCTGGATCAGTTGCGGCAGATCGGCCAGCGGGACGGCGTTGTTGCCCACGTGTGCGGCAACGATTTCTGTCGTCAACTCCAACATTTCGCTTGGGTTTGGCTTGTCCGGCATTCCTAGAGTTTCCCCCGGTTTCAAATCGTAGACGGGATATAATTCGACGCACGTGGCAAGGCAAGAACTGACAGTGAGCAATATAGAAAAAAGCAGCGAAACGTTGCAAACGGATTTCTTCCTCGACATCACGGGAGAGGTGTGTCCCCTGACGTTCGTGCGGACGAAGCTTTTGATCGAACGCATG
>CAZBWP010000122.1:0-7232 GCA_964495295.1 uncultured Rhodospirillaceae bacterium
GCAGATACCAAGCCCAGCAAGACGCTCAGAATACAATGCTGTGGCTTTCCGTCGTACGAGAATTGGGACCACAAGCGCAAGGCATCGTGGAACCGACGTCGACGGCACGCTGGCTGGCGCGCGCAATGGGCGTTCCCGGGGAGTTGCTCATCGCCGAGCGAGAGTCCCAGACAAACCCTGTTCTGGAGGCGATTGCCACTGTAGCTGACGCAACTGTTCGCACTCTCGGCCACGAGACCATGCAGCCGGGCCGGGAGGAGCTTTCGGCCTCCGTCCCGAACACCGATTAGGCGGGTCCACGAAGCATGACCGAGCCACACTTTACGTCGACCGGAACCTCCGGCCCCAGCGCGTCCTATCCAAACGACGACACCCAAATCCAACAGCCGAACATCGCCCTTTGCTTCGCTCGCATCTTTGGTACGGAGCGTGGACGATTGGCGTTGCGACATCTGCGAATGATAACGATCGAACGCACGTTGGGCCCGACGGCTTCGGATGCTTCGCTTCGCCATTTGGAGGGCCAACGACAACTGGTGTCCTACATCTGCGCGCTCGTCGAACGTGGACGTACAGCGCCCAATCCGACGTTATACACTGCGGTCGGCGAAGCAAGCAGCCACGAGGGATTTCACGATGACAGATAGCCTTCTCGAGGGCGTTCCTCCAACGAATTCATCAATGGCTACGGCGCCGGAGTCGGAAGAAGGCGCAGCAATTTTGAAGCCGCCCGAGGGCGTACCTGAGAAATTTTGGGATAGTGAGCGGGGCACTCTGCGATCTGACGCTCTCATTAAGTCTTACAAAGAATTGGAGCGCAAGCTGGGCGCGACACCGCCCCAAGACCTGCCGGAGACCCCTGATGACTATCTTGTCGAGTCACCCAATGAACTTATAACCGGGGATCGCGAGGTAAACGCCCGGCTGCACGCCGCAGGGTTCACGCAGGAGCAAGCGCAACTGGTTTATAACTTGGCCGCCGAAAAACTCCTACCGATGGTCGCCGAGGTCGCCTCAGTATTTGAAGCAGAACGTCAGATCGAGCGTCTGGTGAAGGAGTTTGGAGGCGCCGAACGCTGGCGCCAAGCGTCACGACAGATTACAGCGTGGGGGCGTGCCACCCTGCCTGAACCCGTTTTTGATGCGCTGGCAAATACATATGAGGGCGTCGTCGCCTTGCACGGCATGATGACGAAAGACGAACCGAGCCTCCTTCAAGATGCATCCAATGATGGTAACGTGATCTCGGAAAGAAGCCTCAGAGAGATGATGCGCGATCCGCGCTACTGGAACGACCAGGATCCCGACTATGTACGGAAGGTCCGCGACGGATTCCGTCGGCTCTTTCCCGACTGATGCAAACGCTCTGGTAATGACGCGCTGATCCCATCGCGCGGGATAAGCTCCAGCGACGCCGAAACGACTGCCATCGAAAGCTAGCGGTCGCGTCATCGCGGTAAAGCAACAGCGCCTTCACAAAGCTTGCCCTCAGCAACCCTCTGCTGCCCGGACAACCGCGCCTCGCGAAGGTACTTGCGGCCCGGCGGCTGCCACGTCAGAGACCGGCGGCAGAACCGGAACCGGTCGCTCGACACCCGCCTCAGACGATGATCCCCAACGAGGATTAACGCGCATGTCGATACACATTGAACAAGCCTTTGTGCGGAACTTCGAAGCCGAAGTTCATGTCCAGTATCAGCAAATGGGCTCGAAGCTCCGGAACACGGTTCGTACGAAAGATCGTGTCATCGGTGCCACGACCGTCTTCCAAAAGGTGGGCAAGGGAACAGCTTCACCCAAGGCCCGCCATGGCAAAGTACCGGTCATGAACGTCGATCACAGTACTGTCGAATGCCACCTTCTTGACTATTACGCAGGCGACTGGGTTGACACCCTTGATGAACTTAAAACAAATATCAATGAACAACAGGTTGTTGCAAAGGCTGGCGCTTACGCGCTTGGTCGCAAGACGGACGAAATGATTATCAACGAACTGAACAAGCCCGGCTACATCGAGGTTGGCGATGGCGCAACGGGGATGACCTTGAGCAAAGCGCTGAGCGCTTTCGAAGCGCTCGGGGACGCTGGGGTTCCGGACGATGGTCAGCGATATGCGATCGTCGGCTGGAAGCAGTGGAGTGCATTGCTCAAGGTTCCCGAGTTTGCCAACGCCGACTACGTTGGCAAGGACGACCTCCCATGGAAGGGCTCGCAAGCAAAGCGATGGCTCGGCACATTATGGATGCCACACGGCGGCTTGCCTAAGGACGGCGCGATTCGACGGTGCTTCTGGTACCACAAAACAGCCATCGGCCACGCCATCGGGTCGGAGGTCAGGACGGATATCACGTGGCACGGCGATCGGGCCGCGCACTTCATCAACAACATGATGAGCCAGGGAGCCGTGCGGATCGACGATACGGGCGTCATCGCTCTGCCCTGCACCGAAGCCTGACCGGGAGACTTGGAATGAGCTACGACCCCAAAAACTTGAGTGTCTTAGCCTACGCAAACGGCTTTACACTTTGGCACTACACGACCGACGTTAGCACCGTTCTTTCCCCCGCAGGATACTTCAATGAAGCAGCAGACATGCTGCGCAAGGGCGATGTCATCATTGCCCATGTCGGCGCGACCGGCACAACCAACGCCCAGACGGTCGTCGTCCGCTCGTCCCACAATGGCGTAGTTCAGGTCGTGTCTACGTCATAGACCCAAGTCGAAGCATGAAGCGGATCTTCAGCGGTCTGATTTTCTGAGTCGCTTCTGAGAAGGCGTCTTCGCCGCCAATCGGCGGCGAAGACGCCGTGGACGTCGGCGCGCCATCACTGACTCAGCCCGCATCTCCGATCAAGGAAATCCTGCCATGCCCATGAGCAGCATCAACCTCTGCTCCCGAGCCCTCGTTAAGATCGGCGCTAACGGCATATCTTCGTTCGACGAGGGCACCACCGAAGCCCACGTCGCAGCAAGCCTCTATCCGATCGTCCGCGACGGCCTCTTATCCAGCTATCCTTGGAATTTCGCGGTTACGCAGAGCCGACTCGCGCAACTCGCAACCTCTCCACTCGCCGATTTTACGAATGCGTTCGCGCTGCCTTTCGATTGCCTCCGTGTCGTTTCCGCCGGCGGTGATGGGCGCGGCCACGGATTAAATTTTCGGATCCGCGAACATCAACTGCATACAAATGCCGAGTCTGTGGTGCTCACTTACATCTACCGACCTCACGAAGATCAATTTCCCCCATTTTTCAACTTGGTTCTTATCGCTCGACTCGCAGCAGAGTTCTGCATCCCGTTGACCGACAGTACCAGTCGGTGGAAAGGACTGAGCGATGCCGCTGAACACGAATTTCGGGCCGCCAAGCTTTATGACGCCTCGGTCGACACCCCACCAAGGATCGATGATTTCACGCTGATCGAGGGACGCTCTTGATGGCACACGTCAAGATTCACAAGACAAGTTTCAGCGGTGGTGAAGTCTCTCCGTCGCTCTTTGGTCGCAGTGACCTTGCCGCCTACGAGAACGGGGCGAAGCAACTGCGCAATGTCATCGTTCGACCAACCGGCTCTGTTGAGCGCCGTCCGGGACTCCGCTATGTAGACTCGATCGAAGGTCCGGGTAGACTTATCGCTTTTGAATTTAATACGGCTCAGGTATATCTTCTTGTACTTCTCAACCATGTCTTACACATTTATGAAGGCGGCGTCCGAATATCAACTCTTACGACGCCATGGTCTGCACCTCAGATAGAGCAGCTGCATTGGACGCAAAGCGCCGACACGCTCCTCGTTGCACACCCCGATGTGCCGCCGAAGCGCCTGATCCGGACCAGGACCGGAGCTTGGCAGCTTTCAAACTGGACATTTTCGTCATCGGACAACGGCCGCCTATTTATACCACACTATAAGTTCTCGGACGAAGATGTACAAGTCACGCGAAGCGGCGCCAGCGGAACTATCATACTGACCGCGACGGATTTTATTTTTCATCCGGACCACCGCCACGGACGTTTCCGCTTTGAAAATCGTGAAGTCATAATCGACAACGTCGAAAATATAGGCGGAAACCACGAAAATGGCTGGTATGACAAAGCCACTGCTACGGTTGTCGAATCGCTATCAGGTGCATCGACAACCACTCGCGATTGGAGCGAGCAGGCGTTTTCCGCCCTTCGTGGTTGGCCGACCAGCTTAACATTCTACCAGGATCGATTGGTAATCGGCGGATCGCGAAGTCTTCCTAACACATTGTGGCTGTCTAAATCGTCTGATCTTTTTAACTTTGATCAGGGAGAAGGGCTTGATAATGAATCCATTGAGTTTTCCATTTTGTCCGATCAGGTAAACGCAATTCGAAGTGTTTTTTCAGGCCGGCATCTTCAAGTGTTTACGTCCGGCGCTGAATGGATGGTTACCGGAACTCCTTTGACGCCAACCAGCATCCAATTATTCCGGCAGACTCGGATTGGATCGCCAATTGATAGGGTCGTTCCACCAACGGACATTGATGGTGCAACAATTTTTATACCACGAAACGATAACCAAATACGTGAGTTTATCTTCGCTGATGTTGAACAAGCGTATCAGGCATCCGACTTAGCTTTACTTTCGGATCACCTCATAAATCGGCCTGTTGATATGGACTATGACCAGCTAACGCGTATCTTGCACGTTGTCATGAGTGATGGGACTCTCGGTACGCTTACTGTATATCGAACTGAACAAGTATCAGCATGGACTTTACATCAGACTGCCGGTAAGTTTCTGCGTGTCGCAATTGTGGGCGGCGATGCGTATGTTTTAATTGAGCGTAAGGAAAAATATCTTATTGAAGTTTTTGACTCTACGCTCTTTGTTGACTCTGGACTCTCTGGCTTCGCCGAAGAAGCTGTTTGGACGTGGGGAAACTTGGAACATCTGGAGGAGGAAGCGGTATTTGTCCTCGCAGATAATGCCGTGCGTTCTGCAGCGAACGTAATAAACGGTGAGATTGTTTTAGATGAACCGGCACACTCGCTCCAAGTTGGCTTGCCTTTCGCTCATGTGATCGAGTCGCTCCCGCCGCATCTTCCCTCATGGGCAAACGGGGTGCAGGGACAGAAGCTACGTCCCATTGCTATTACCTTTCGTCTACAGGACACTTCGGCTCTGACGCTTGATGTCGGGAATGGCCTGATCAACGTCCCGCTGATGCGCCTCGGCAAACAGGAGTTAGATCGAAGCCCCATCCCTTTCAGCGGGGACAAGAAGTTCCGAACACTTGGTTGGCAGCAGGACGGCGCCAATGCTGTCTGGCGGATCCAGCAAGACATACCATTACCCTTCAAATTGCTCTCGGTGACAACCGAGATCAGTATAACCGATTAATCACTTCTGACGCGTTTGCTTGTCGTTATTTCTCCAGACGCTAAGCTCGTTTTTTTGTTCTCAGGACCGGCGGGCGAAGCAGCTTGCGATTCAAAGGAGACAGGGAATTGGCTTCATTTATTCCCACCGCCGCTATGGCGGTCATGCAAATGGGTGTCGATACCGCTCAACGCGGTAGGCAGGCCAGGATTGCGCAAAGCACAGCGGCGGACCAGGCGCAATTTCAGGCCGAGCAAATCCGACAAGCACAAGCGATCGAGTCCGAGAAGCGAAGAAGGGCGTTGCGGGATGCATTAGCGACGCAGCGTGCTCGCTTTGGGGCGCAAGGCGTTGCCGTTGGGGCGTCCGCCGATGCCGTTCTAAGCGGGCTCGCAAAGGAAGCTGCTGATCAGGAACGACATTCTGGAGCATTAAACAATCTTCGCATAGGCCAGATTCAGAATCAAGCCGCATGGTCTGGCCGACGAAATCTCTTGGAACAATCGCAGTCAACCTATCGAGCCGCTTTCAATCTCGCCCAGAAAGGCTTGCAAAGAGTGCCGCTGTTTGATTTCTATAGCTAGTCCGTATTTGGAGAGATTTATGAGTGAACATATCAAAATTGGTAACGTTACGCCGCGTACACAATACATCGGGGACGGAGAAACACAGATATTTGTATTTTCCTTTCCAATTTTTGCGGACGATGATCTAGAAGTATATTTCAATGAGGCGCGCCAATCTTCTGGTTTTACAATACAGGGCACCGCTTCAAGCGAGGGTGGATCCGTAACGTTCGTCTCCCCCCCCCCTTCTGGTGTCATTGTGACGCTTCGGCGACACCTGTCACTCCAACGGCTCTCCGACTTTCAGGAATCTGGGAAGCTGCGCGCCAAAATCTTGAATGACGAACTCGATTATCAAACAGCGGCGTTGCAGCAAATCGCTGAGGGACTCAGTCGGACGGTGCAGGCCGCGCCGACATCGGCCGACATGGATCTGACGTTCCCCGACCTGCCGTCTGGCTCCGTCGGTTATCTGCGCTTCGACGGCACGACGCGGACGCTAGGCGTCGCCGAACTGACCACGGCCGGGGTGACGACCCGCTTCCGCGACCTCTCCGACACGCCCAACAGCTACGAGGGCGATGGCGGCAAGGTGCTGGCCGTGAACGAGGACGGCACGGGCAGCATCGTCGCCGTGAGCCTGGGGGCCGTCGCGCTGGATATCGACGGTCTAGGCCTCCAGGCCAGCATCGAGGCAGCGGCTGACACTGTGCCGGTGTTCGACGAGTCCGCCGGGATCAACGTCAAGGCGACGGCCGCCGTCCTGGTACAGGCGGCTCTAGACGCGGGCGCTACGCTGCCTGTTCACGGCCACACGGGCACCCAGGTGACCATCACCGGCATGCCGGGGCACGGGTTGCGCATTGCCGCCGACAACACGATCGAGAGCACGGGCGAGGTTCCCGGCTCCGGCGGCGGCGGCGTCACCGACCACGGCTTGCTCGGCGGCCTGGGCGACGACGATCACACGCAGTACCTCAACAACACCCGCGGCGACGCCCGCTACTACCTGCGCGGCACCATCGACGGGTTCCTGGCCGGCAAGGCCGCAATCAGCCACACGCAGGCGATCTCGACCGTCACCGGGCTGCAGCCCGCCCTGGACGCCAAGGCAGACGCGGCCAGGCAGGTGCTGACGACGCACTCGCTCACCGGCGGCGGAGACCTGACGGCGGATCGCACGCTCAGCCTGGTGGGCGACGCGGCATCGCCCGGCAACAGCAAGTACTACGGCACCAACGCCGGCGGCACGAAAGGCTACCACGATCTGCCGGCCGGCGGCGGCTCCGGTGATGGCACGGTCACCAGCGTCGCCGT
>CAZBWP010000123.1:0-5608 GCA_964495295.1 uncultured Rhodospirillaceae bacterium
TGGGGGAGAACAGCGCATGGCCAGTTTGACGGCGCGGCAGGAGCGGTTTTGCCGGCGGTTCGTGGAGAACGCCAACGCCGCCGCCGCCGCGCGCGAGGCGGGATATGCGCCGAAATCCGCCCGCAACACCGCCCACAAGCTGCTCCGCCTGCCGCGGGTCGCCGACCGCATCGCGCTCCTGCAGCTGCAAACGGCGCGCACCCAGTGCCGGGATCGCGAGGTGCTGATCGCCAAGCTGGAAAGCGTGTTTCGCCAGGCCGTCGAGGACAATCAGTTCCACGCCGCGGCGCGCGCCATCGATCTTCAGGCAAAACTGGCCGGATTCGCGACGACACGGACGTCGTCGCGCGCTCCGGCCGCGGCCGACGCCAAATCGCCGGCCGCTCCATCGTCCGGAGACCCTGCCGTCTCCGCAGGCCAAACATCGGGCTCCGACCAGGCAGCCGCCGGCGAGCCCAAGCGCGAAGAGGCGACCGACCATGATGATCTCAGTGCAGAAGACTAAGACCCCCCTGCCCCGCTGCCAGGAAGGCGACCTGTTCCTCGACGAGGATGGCGACCTCAACATCGTCGTCGCGGCGACGCACCTGAAGGGCGTCAAGGACGAGGACCTGGTGCTCTGTTGCGTGCACCGCGACGCCGCCTGGATCCGCGGCCTCGCCGACCAGGACCATCTGGCCGGCCTCCGCCGCCTCAGCCCCGGCGAGACGGTGACGCTGACGGTGGAGTAGCGGCGGGCGCCAGAACCGGTGCCAGGACCCGGTCGAGGGCGGCCGGGTCGGCCCAGGCGACGCGGACCGCGAGCGTGGTGATGCGGGCCGCAAGTGACGCGGGCAGCCGCACCGCGTCCTTCTCCGTCGTGATCGGCACCGCTCCGACGGCCGCCGCGTCCCGCAGCAGGGCCGCGACTTCGGCGGCCGTGTAGGGGTGGTGATCGGGGAACGCGCGCGTGCCGACAACGTCGGCGCCCAGCGATCCGAGCGTCGCGAACAGCTTTTCCGGGTGGGCGATGCCGGCGAAGGCGAAGACCCGCCGGCCGGCCCACGCCGCCGCGTCGCCCACCGGCACCAGGCGGGCGCGCAGCACCGGCAGCGGGTGCGCCAGCCTCGCCACGCCGGCGGCATCGTCGCCCATGATCACCGCGGCGGACGCACGGGCGAGGCCGTCGGCGATGGGCTCGCGCAGCGGTCCGGCCGGCAGCACCCGGCGGTTGCCGAAGCCGCGCGGCCCGTCCACCACCACCAGGCCGATGTCCTTGACGACGGTCGGATTCTGGTAGCCGTCGTCGAGCACCACGAGGTCGGCACCGGCGGCGACGGCGGCTTGGATGCCGGCACAGCGGTCGCGCGCCACGTGGGTCGGACAGGACCGGGCCAGCAAGAGCGGCTCGTCGCCGACGTCGGCGGCGGTGTGCCGGGCGGCATCGACCCGCACCGGCCCGGCCAGGCGGCCGCCATAGCCGCGGCTGACGATGTGGACGGCGCGCCCGGCGGCGGCGAGGCGCTCGGCGATGGCCGTGGCGACCGGCGTCTTGCCGGCGCCGCCGACGGTGAGGTTGCCGACGCAGATCACCGGCACCGGCGCCCGCCACGGCCGCGTCGCCGCCCACCGCAACCGGCCGCCGAGGGTGTAGAGGGTGGCCAGGGGCGCCAGTGCCGCGCCGGCGAAGCCCCGGCGCCGCCAGAACTCAGGCGGACGCACGGCTGGGCGGGTCCAGATCGATGAACGGCCGGATCGCCTCGACGACGGCGTCC
The DNA here is from genome assembly GCA_964495295.1 of uncultured Rhodospirillaceae bacterium. Classification (GTDB taxonomy): domain Bacteria; phylum Pseudomonadota; class Alphaproteobacteria; order Rhodospirillales; family Defluviicoccaceae; genus CAZBWP01. The sequence goes on from CAZBWP010000123.1 coordinate 1,755, forward strand.
AGCACGCCGGCCTCCGCCTGGGCGACCGCCCGCGCCGCGCCGGCCATGGCCTCGCGCGCCGGCGCGTCGGTGAGCAGCCGGGCGACGGCATCGGCCAGCGCCGCCTCGTCGGCCACCACCGCCGCCGCGCCGGCGCTGGTCAGGCGCGCCGCCATCTCGGCGAAGTTGTCCATCGCCGGGCCGAACAGGATGGCGCAATCCAGGTGCGCCGGCTCCAGGGGATTCTGCCCGCCCGCGCCGGCCAGCGTCTTGCCGACGAACACCAGCGGCGCGAGACGGTAGAAGAGACCCAGTTCGCCCATGGTGTCGGCGAGGTAGATGTCGGTTGCGGCATCGATCCTGTCGCCGCGGCTGCGCACCGCCACGCCGAGGCCGAGGCTCGCCAGCTCCGCGGCGACCGCCGGTCCACGCGGCGGGTGGCGCGGCGCGACGAGGGTGAGCAGATCCGGCCGGCCGGCCTTGAGCCGCCGGTGGACCCGCCCGGCGATCGCCTCCTCGCCGGCATGGGTGCTGGCCGCCAGCCAGAGCGGCCGGCCGGCAAGCCGCTGCTCCAGGTCGGCCAGCGCCGTCGGGTCGGCGGGCAGCGGCGGGGCGGCGGTCTTCAGGTTGCCGACGCAGGCGACGTTCCCCGCCCCGAGCACGCGCAGCCGTCGGGCGTCATCGTCGGTCTGCGCCAGGCACAGGCCGAAGGCGCCGAGCAGCCGGGCGATGGTCACCGGATGACGTTGCCAGCCTTTCAGCGAGCGCTCGGAGATGCGGCCATTGATGAGCACCATGGGAATGCCGCGCAGCGCCGTCTCGGTCACCAGCATCGGCCAGATTTCCGACTCGACCCAGAGGGCAGCGTCCGGCCGCCAGTGGTCGAGGAAGCGGCGGACCCAGGGGCGGCGATCGGCGGGAACGTACTGGTGCAGCGCGCCGGCCGGCAGCCGCTCGGCCATCAGCCGCGCCGAGGTGAGCGTGCCGGTGGTCACCAGCACCGCCCGGTCGGGTCGGTCGGCGCGGAGTCGGTCGATGAGCGGCAGCAACGACAGGGATTCGCCGACACTCGCCGCGTGCGCCCACACGAGCGGCCCAGACGGGCGCGGCCGGCCGGGCCGGCCCAGCCGCTCGCCGAAGCGCGCGGCGTCTTCCTTGCCGCGGGCGCGCCGGTTGGCGAGGTAGAGGCGGATCAAAGGCCCGCCGACGTCGCCGACGGCGCGATAGAGTCCGAGGAGGGTCACCGGGCCGCGCGCTCGCTTGTGGCCGTGACGGGTGGCGCGGACACGGCGGGCCGCGGCGCCGGCTCGATGGGCGCGTGCCCCGTCTGCCGATCGGCCTCGGCGGTGATCCGGTTGAGCGCGTCCTCGATGTCCCGGCGCGCCGCCTCCAACTGCGCGGGCGTGGCGTCGCGGGGCACGAAGATCGGCTCGCCATAGATCAGGACGCCACGATTGAACGGCCAGGCGACGACGAAGCGGTCCCAGGAGGACATGACGCGCCGCCGCTTGGCCCCGAAGGTGACCGGGAATACGGGCGCGCCGGTGAGTTGGGCAAGCTTGACGATGCCCGATTGCGCGCGCATGCGCGGACCGCGCGGACCGTCCGGCGTGATGCCGACGGTCGCGCCCGCCTTGACCTTCGCCGCCAGCCCGCGCAGCGCACTGGCGCCGCCACGGCTGGACGAACCGGAGATGGTGTGGAAGCCGAGGTGGGCGACGGTATCGGCGATCAGCCGGCCGTCGCGATGGCCGGAGATCATCATGTAGAACGGCCCCGGCCAGCGCCAGGCATGGGGCATCATCAGGATGCGGCCATGCCAGAAGCAGGCGATCATCCCCTGGCCCTGGTCCCAGAAGCGCTGCGGCGCCTCGACGCCGACCAGCCGCCAGCGGCCGGTGGCGTAGACGAGCCGAAGATACTCCGTCACCAGCCAGCACAGGACGCGGCGGACCCGATTGCTCTTCAGCAGTTGCTTCAGGGATTTCACGCGCTCTCCTGGAACTGTAGGGCATGCAGGCGGGCGTAGAGGCCATCGCCGCGGCCGAGCAGGGTCGCATGGGTGCCGCTTTCGACAACGCGCCCCTGATCGAACACGTGAATGACGTCGGCGTGGCGGATGGTGGAGAGACGGTGGGCGATGACGATGGTGGTCCGGCCGCGCATCAGCCGCTCCAGCGCCGCCTGGATCTGCCGCTCGGATTCGGTGTCGAGCGCGCTGGTCGCCTCGTCGAGCAGCAGGATCGGGGCGTCCTTGAGGATGGCGCGGGCGATGGCGATGCGTTGCCGCTGGCCGCCGGAAAGCCTGAGCCCGTGCTCGCCGACGATGGTGTCGTAGCCGTCCGGCAACTCGCGGATGAAGGCGTCGGCGGCGGCGGCGCGGGCCGCCGCGACGATGGCTTCCGGGTCGGCATCCCAGCGGCCGTAGCGGATGTTGTTGCGGACGGAGTCGTTGAACAGCACCACCTCCTGGCTGACCAGCGCCATGGCGTCGCGCAGGTCGGCGACGGCGACCTCGCGGACGTCGCAGCCGTTGACCAGGACGCGGCCGCTGGTGACGTCGTGGAAGCGCGGAATCAGGTTGAGCACCGTGCTCTTGCCGGCACCGGACGGTCCGACCAGGGCCGTGATCCCCCCCGCCGGAGCCTCGAAGGCAACACCGTCGAGGGCCGCGACACCGGTGGCGTAGGTGAAGCGGACAACCTCGAAGCGGACGGCACCGGCCGTGCGCGGCAACACCTTGGGCGCCGGCGGGTCGGCGACCGCCGGGGCGCGATCGAGCACGGCGAACACCCGCGCCGCCGCCGCCAGTCCCTCCTGCAGATAGGCGTTGACCTTGCCGAGCGCGCGGATCGGCTGATAGGCCATGCCGACCGCGGTGATGAACGAAAAGAACGCGCCGGCCGTCATCTCGCCGGCGATCACCCGCTGGCCGCCATAGACGATGACCGCGCCCATGGCGAGACCGCCGAGGGTGTCGATGATCGGGATCACCGCCGCGCGGATCTTGGTGGCGTGGACGACGAGGCGGAGGATCGACTCCACCTGCTCGGAGATCTTCGACGTCTCCCGCGCTTCCAGGCGATAGGCCTTGATCATGCGGATGCCCTGGAAGCTCTCGGTCAGGCCGCTGGTGAACTCGGCCATCTCGTCCTGAGTCTGGTTCGAGACGCGGCGCATGCTGCGGCCGAGGCGGTCGACATAGTGGGCGGACAGCGGCGCCACCATCAGGGTGATCAGCGCCAACATCCATTCCTGATAGAACATGACGCCGACCAGAAAGATCACCGACAGGCTGTCGCGGCCGAGCCCGATGACGGCGTTGGACACGGCATTGCGCATGGCGTTGGTGTCGTAGGTGAAGTGGGAGATCAGCGTGCCGGAGCTGCGCTCCTGGAACAGCGCCATGTCCTGATCCATGAGGTGCCGGAACAGCCGCTTCTGGGTGTCGGCGATGACCCGCTGGCCGACGAAGCCGATCATCACCTCGTAGACGTAGGCGGCGACGTTCTTCAGCGCGAAGACGGCGACGATCGCCGCCCCCAGGTACCACAGGACCTCGCCGCCATCCTCGATGAACACCTTGTTGATGACCGGCTCGATCAGCCAGGCGAAGGCGGCGGTCATCGCGGCGACGACGGCCATGCAGACGAGGGCGAGGATCAGGTGACCGGCGTAGGGGCGGACCAGGTCGCCGAGCAGCCGCTTCAGCAACGGCAGGCTGCGCGCATCGCCGAGCGGAATCTTGGTTTCGAACGATTGGTCGTCGGCCATGGGGGTCCTTGCGGCGGCGCCGGTTCAGGCGCTGCGATGATTGCAGCGGCGAACGGGACCTGCTAACCCGTTCCGCGCCCGTCCGGCAAGGCCCGTCCGGC
>CAZBWP010000123.1:5708-7227 GCA_964495295.1 uncultured Rhodospirillaceae bacterium
GAGACGGTGTGGCGGGCGGCGCAGCCGGCGCCGGCGCACCTGCGGCGCCTCAAGGCCGAGGGGATCCGCACCATCGTCAATCTGCGCGGCCGGCGCGAGACCTGCGGCACGTATGTCCTCGAACGGCAGGCGTGCGAAGCGCTGGGGCTGGCGCTGATCGATTTCCCGATCCGCTCGCGGGCGCCCCTCGACCGGCCGACGTTGCATGCCGCTGGAGAGCTGTTCGAACGGGTCGAGCGGCCCATGCTGTTCCACTGCAAGTCGGGCGCCGACCGGGCCGGTTTCTTTGCGACGCTGTATCTGTTCCTGGCCGAAGGGGTGCCGCTCAGGACGGCGATGGGGCAGCTCTCGCTGCGCTATGGCCACTTCAAGGACGGCAAGACCGGGATCATCGACCACTTCTTCGAACGCTTCCTCGCCGAATCCGACGGCAGCCGGGACGCCTTCTTCCCCTGGGTCGACACGCGATACGATCCCGACACCCTTGCCGCCGGGTTCCGCTCCAACTTTCTCGCCAACATCCTCGTCAACCGGGTGCTGCGGCGGGAGTAGCGGCGGCCGGATCGGGCCGGGCCATGTGCAGGTTGCCGAGGAACTGGTCGATGCTGCGCTCCCAGGTGAAGTTCAGGGCATAGGCCCGGCAGCGCTCGCGCGGGATGGCGAGCGCTCCAGCGATGGCCCGTCCCAGGTCTTGGTCGAGCACGCCGGCGCCAGAGCCGTCGATGACGTCGCGCGGCCCCGGCGCCGGAAACGCCGCCACCGGCACGCCCGACGCCAGCGCCTCCAACTGGACATTGCCGAAGGTGTCGGTCAGGCTCGGGAAGACGAAGACGTCGGCGGCCGCGTAGTGCCGCGCCAGATCCTCGCCGAACTTGGCGCCGAGAAAGCGCGCGTCCGGGAAGCGGGCCTCGAGCTCGGCGCGCTGCGGACCGTCGCCGACCACCACCTTGCTGCCCGGCGTCGAAAGCGCGAGGAACGCGTCCAGGTTCTTTTCGACGGCGATCCGGCCGACATAGAGCAGGATCGGCCACGGCAGGTCCAGAAACGGCTCGTTGCGCGGCCGGAACAGCTCGGTGTCGACGCCGCGGGTCCAGCGCTTGATGTTGACGAAGCCCCTCGCCTCCAGGATCTCCTGGATCGACGGCGAAGCGACCATCAGCGCCTGCGAACGCTTGTGGAACCAGCGGAGCATCGCATAGGTCCAGCGCGTCGGCAGGCGGAAACGGGCGTGGACGTATTCGGGAAAGCGGCTGAGGAACGACGTGGTGAAGCAGAGCCCGAGCTTCAGGCAGGCGTTGCGCGCGGCGAGCCCGAGCGGCCCCTCCGTCGCGATGTGCACGGCATCGGGAGCGAACGCTCTGAGGGCCGCCTCCACCTTGCGGCGCGCCAGCGGCGCCAGACGGATGTCGGGATAGGTCGGACACGGCAGGGTCCAGTGGTCGACCGGCGTGACGAACCGCACGTCGTGCCCGCGCGCGAGCAGGTGGGTCCGCAGGGTGTTCAGGGTGTGCACGACGCC
>CAZBWP010000124.1:0-4042 GCA_964495295.1 uncultured Rhodospirillaceae bacterium
CCAGATATAAACCCTATCAGTTCGCTTTTTCTTTCTCGCGCGCCAAGCGGTATTGGTTCATGGCTTCGTAAGAGCAGGTCTCACGTTGGTCCTTGCTCATTTCTTCGCACTTGTCGAGGGCCGCATTGAAGGCCTGTCGCGCTTCCGAGTCGCTTTGTTGGGCCTGCGCGTGGGTTGCCAGAGTCAGACCACTGGCGAGGAGGACGGCGAGCGCCGTCGTGACCAAGTTTCTATTCAAAGTCGTCTCCGTTTCTCTGTCAGGCTTCGGCCACGGGATTGGAGGCCTCCGCCACGTTGGGATCGAATCACTGATATCGAGCCCCTCGATCGCCGTCTTGTCATTTGCCGCCAAATGCCCGTGCCCGTGTACCCATTTCTCCCGACCACCTTGGCCGCTCACATGCCAACACCCGCTGCGGCGTCGCCGGAGTTTGATCCGGCGACGCCACCGCTACTGCGACAGCAGTTCGAAGACATGGCTGGAAAACGTCTCAATCTTTGCCGTCTTCGCCTCCTCGCTGATGTCCTCGGCGTTCACCGCTGGACAATAGGCGGTGACCAGGAAGTTGACGAGTTCGGCGCCGTCGGCGGCAGGGTAACGTCGGCGAAGATCGGCGACGATTTCGGAGATGCGGTTCTCGGTGTCCCCGCTCGCGAGAAGCCGGGACAGGTCGTTGATTTCCCGCTCGGGCTCCTTGAGGATGCCGGCACTCGCCGCAGTCTGCGGCTCGGGGCACTCGAGGGCAACGCCGGTGCCAGACCAGCCGACCAGGGCAAGGAATGCGGATCCGGCCATAAGCGCCTGTCCAAAGCGTCTCGTCACAAACATCTTGGTTGCTCCGTTGTCGTACTCTCATGGTCAGCGTTGGGGGTGGCGACAAAAGCGGACTGTCATGCCCTTTGGCACCTTCGTGGCGAATGGCCGGCCGGCGGCGTCCGCGCACGCGACGTCCAACTGGCCCTGCGTCAGGCCGACCGCTTCCGAGAGATCGGCGCCGCCGATCCTCGCGCCCCGCAGGTCGGCGTTCGCAAGGTTCGCGTTCCCGAAGCGGGCGTCTTCCAGCAGAGCCTCCGAGAGATCGGCGCCCCTGAGGTCGGCGCCGCTGAACACGGCACCGAGGAGAATCGCCTTGCGGAGGTCGGCGCCAGCCAAGTTGGCATTGGCGAGCCCCGCGCCGGACAACTCCGCGCCCCTCAGGTTAGCGCCGCGGAGATCGCAGCCACTGCAGGAGTTGTCGTTCAACAAGCGGGTGACCGTGACCTCATCGGCGGCGATCGCCGCGAACGCCATCGCCGAGGCGACGAGGACGGTCACAATGGCGCTGCGCATCGCTTCATCCTTTGACGTGACGATCGAGCGGTGCCGCCGTCGTCATTGATATCCAGGCCGTCAACGCCGAACCTGCGATTGGACACATCCCCGTCTCCGAAAAAGATCGTCGATCGATCTCGATCCCGTCTACTGGTCAAGAGGGGGCATGCCGGTGTTGTCCGCGTCGTCCATGATTTGGTTCGCCTCCTGCGGGGCATTGGGATCGGATTCGATCTCAACGCCGCCGATCTCGCCGAGGGGCTGGTCTCGCAGCGCGCCGCCAGGATCCGAGGACATGGTGTCGTCCTCCATCAGCGACCTGCCTTGCGTAGTGAACGGCTGGCCTTCCGGTTGCATGTCCATGACTTGGGCTGATGCCGAGGAACCGACCGTCAGCGCAACGACGGCTCCGAGGACCAGGGATCGGCAAGGGCCGGCGGCGGTGCTTCTCGTCATGATCGTGTGCTCCGTCTCGCAGTGTTGGTGGCAACGGCGCATGATGCCGGCCCCGTCTATTGCATTGCGCCGGTCACCGTGCGGCTCAGAGATGGCGGAACCTTCCGCCAAGGATAGCCGTTGACCGCCAGCTTGTAGGCGTAGTCGTACAGCTTGTTCATGTAAACCGTGTCGAAGTCGCCTTCCTCCGTCGCGACAAAGTCATCCCCGATATACGCGAGATTGTAGTCGATGCCGTCGTCACGCAAGGTGTAGTAAATCCGCAAGAGGTCGTTGACGCCGCTGTAGTGGATCATTGTGGAGATCGCCCGCCCGGCGATGCTCAAGGTGCGGCGGTCGACGTCGCCCCACTCCGGGTCTTCGCGGGCGTTCATGATCAAATAGGCCGTTCGCTGCCGATGGTGGGCGTCCTCCGGCGCGAAGCCTGGCGGATACAGGAACATCTGCTGGATGGCGCCGCCATCCACGTGCAGTTCTTGATAGGGCTCGCCGCCCACCGCGACGTCGATCATCACCGGCTGGAAGACGCCGGGAATGGCCGAGGATGCGCGCAGGATCTTGCGGATCAGATCGACGGAACCGTCCTGGCCACTGGCGGCGATCGCACCGATGTTCCAGATCACGGGCCGCTGGGCGTCCAGATCCGTGGTGCCGATCAGAAGAAGTCGCCCCTTCTCGTACTCGCGCGCGATCTCGGCCACCAACGCGTCATCGACATACTCAGAAATCAGTTCGAAAAGCGGCGTGGTGTCGGTCAAAGCGTCTTCGAGGAGTCCTGCGATGAAACTGCGCTCGATGAAGATGTCGTCGGCGGAGACGGTCGTATACACCGCCTTGAGCTGCCGATTATAGTCCGGACCGAGGAATGCGAACGGCGCAAGCAAAGCTCCCGTGCTGACCCCGGTGACAAGCTCGAACTCGGGGCGATCGCCGAACTCGGACCAGCCGACCAGGAGACCCGAGCCGAAGGCGCCATTGTCTCCGCCGCCGGAAATGGCAAGCACCTCGGCGGCGGGGAGCTGCGCGTCAGGGGCCAAGCCCAGGACCTGTCGCTGGCGTTGGGCGGCGCGATGAAACTCGGCATGCAGCTCGGCGCGCTGTTCGTCGGGAAAGAATCGAGCGTTGGGGATGTCCAACGGCGCCGCACTGAGCACATCGGCGGATGGGACCGCCGGTAATCGCTGGGGCGAGGCGCAACCGGTGATGATGACCGCCAGCGCGATGAGCGCCATGCTACGCACAGATGGAAATCCTCTCTCGTTTCTCAACGCCGGCCATCAGAGAGCCGAAACGGCACCGCGTGTCAAACTCCGAAGCGTCGTGGGTTTGTTGCGCGGTGCCGATAGATGCGTTGAATGGCCGGCTATTGCTTGATCACCAGTGTCGTCGTCTCGAAATAGACGGTATCGATTTCGCCGTCGGCGCGCTCGACGATGGCCACGCCTTCATCGAAATCCACCGCTTGAACGCGGTTTGCCGCAAACAACTCCGAAACAGCGTTGAGCAGCATCGTTTCCAGGACGCCGCGCACCGTGTTGCCGCCCGTCAGCCGCGACTTGACCTCTTCCTGGAGTTGCGGCGACGGCATGTCCAACACCGCCTCGTCCCTGGCGCTCATTTCCGCGGCCTGAACCGAACCAAAAGCGAACAGAGCCGCAAGAACAATGATGGATCCGAGTCCGCGCATGTCAGTCCTCCTTACTGCATGGACTGTTGGCACGAACTGAATTGAGAGCGTGCCGGTCGGCGTCTGTCAGCGCCCCGCGCCGACCTGATTGGCGAGGTTCGTAATAAGCGTCTTCGCCGCGGCGTCGCCGGCGTTCGCGTCGGCGACGGTGAATGCGGTTCGCCGGTACAGAGCGGCGGGGACCCTCTCCATCTCCTCGAAGACGGCGACAATGGCGCTGCGCTTCGAAACGTCGGCCGCCACCTCGATCTCCGTCGCCTGCAGCGGGATCTCGAAGCTGAGCGATGCCACCACCACGCACTTGCCGCCGATCTGCGAGAACGGTTCGGCCGACAGCGTCAATCGCGCGGCGGCGGGAAGCAATCCGTCGAGCGGGACGTTGGCCGCGAACAGGTTTTCTGCGAGGAAGGCATTGTAGCTTTGGCCGTCCCTCAACCCGCAGGCCGCCGCAGCGCCCGACACTTCCGCGGAACTCCCGTAGAAGCCTTGAACGAAACTCGCCGAACCGGTATCCGCGATGGCCGCATGGGCCAGCGTGGCCATCGCCATCGTTGTAATCACGCGCAGCATGTGTTCTCTCCCTTCAC
>CAZBWP010000124.1:4142-7210 GCA_964495295.1 uncultured Rhodospirillaceae bacterium
TTCGCCGGTTGGCTGAAGGCGATCAGTCCTCCGAGAACGAGGACCGCTGCCAGACCCTCACGCATGCCTTACTCTCCTCTCCTCTCCGCATCGTCGATGGACTACCGCGTCGTTGAGTCAGCGGCGTGTCGACCGCGCCTCCGCTCACAACCGCGCTTTTGCTTAGAATCGTACCGCAAGCCCCAGCACCGGTCCGTGCAGGGCGAGGTCGAGATTGAACGCGTTGTCGTCGCTCCCGGATGAGTAATCGTCGTAGAGTATACGATAGCCAAGGAAGACGTTGGCGTCCCGTCGCTCCAACAGGCCGAAGCGATAACCGCCGAGCAGGAGGCCGTTTGCGGTGACCGTGGATCCCCCGACGAAGCCGCCGATGTCGGCGATCAAGGAAGCATTCCAGCGATCGGTGATCTCCCACTGCGAGCGGAAGCCGACGATGGCGTCGGCCCAGGTATCGCTGCTCGTCAGCTTGAACACCCGATCCCGGCCAGGGATGCGGATTTCACTGTCGACGTACCAGATTCGCGCACCGGCGTACGGCTCGATGATCAATCGGGAGCCGCCCTGGGCAAGGCCGCCATTCAACGACAGGTCCACCGTGCGGACAAAGACGCCGACGTCGGCCGTGAACAGCGTCATCGACGCGTCGACCTTCACGGGCCCGACCGTGATTTGCCCTCTCGGACCGAGCTGAAACGGGCCGGCCATGTTGCTGGCGCCGAGTTCCGACCAGACAAGGTTCACGAACCCGCCGACGGGCCCCTTGCGGACCTCGAACTGCCCCATCAGCGCCATGTTGAGATCGTCGGCGACATCGCCGAATGAGGCGTCGAAGGGAGTGCTTGAGCCATTCACCGTCAAGTCACCGGACAACGCCGTGAACCAACCATACGGGACGAACGTGAATTCCCAGCCGTTCGGATCTCTTGGCTTTGTTTCGGGCAAACTCCCGGGAGGCGCATCACCGGAGCGCTCCTGGGCCTTAACGGGGACGGTCGTGCTGGACAGCAGGAGAGCAGCCGCCAGGGCAATGACCGAGCGCAACCGCGATCCAGCCATGTGCGTCCTCCCGCCGTCGTTGCCTACCAGCGCCCGTAGTACGCGCGCCGTCGCCAAGTCCGGCGACCGACACGGCGGGCCGTGCCGGCAAACGACACCGGCGTCCAGGGCAGGCCGATGACATCGATGAACAGGCTGGCGGGACCGCCCGCAGCCGCCGCCGATCCTTCAAGGACATCGACGTCGTAGATCAGGTCATCGCCGTCCAACCGCGGGTTCTTGAGGACGACGACGACATCGTCCGGAACGGCGGGGTCGGCGATGGAGAGCGCAGCGTTCGGCGGGTCCGATTCGAAGCTGTCCTTGCCCTTCGACCAGTGGCCGATGAACGCAGCCGTGGGAACATGGCCGGCGAACCGTTCGGGGCGGTCAGAGAACGCGATTGTCGCCGGGGAGACGCCGCTCAATCGGAGCAAGCCGTCGGCGAGGGTCGCCCTGTGCGCGCTTTGCACGAACAAGTACGAGACCATGCCCTCGGGGATGTCGTCGGCGTCGTCCTGCGCGGCGCCAGCGCCGCGCGCAAGCAAGGGGAGGGCGACCGATCCCGTCCCGAGCGTGATCATCGCAGTCCGTCTGTTCATCTTGCTCACGGATCCCTTCTCTCCAGAGTGACCCTGTGCGGAGGGCCAGCGTCCCCTCGCCACAGGGACGGGCAGGCCGCTGCTTGGCGCATCACGGTTCACCGTTGACCGATCTGTAGCGACCCGAACGTCTGCCGTCTTGTCATGTCGCGCCAACCCGCAACCGAGTCAGGGCCCCTTGTGCCGCGTCACGTCGCGGCGAGCCGCCAACCTCTCCATGTGGCTTTCGTTGAGGCGATTGATGATGGTTGCGAAGACGGCCGTCGACCAGCCGAACATCAACAGCCCGGTGGCGGCAAGCCAACCGGACGCGAGGCGCCAGTCGGCGGGAAGCAGGACATCCCCGTAGCCAACCGTCGTATAGGTCTCCATCGCGAAATAGTAAGCTGTGAAGGGGTCCGGGAAGATCCGAAGAAGGTGAAACGCCAACCCCCAGACCATCATTTCGAGGATATGCGCCGCCAAAATCATGACAACGATGCGAAACAGGAACACGGTCGAGCGATGGAATGGAACGAGCGTTCGGGCGAATGCCATTTTCCGCACGACATACCGAAGCACGAGAACCATTGATGCGGCGTGGATCATGACGGTGACGGCGACGAGCACCAGTAGCACCGTGAGGTGTCCGAGGATCGTCTGCATGGTCATGGCCGCTCCCTTTTCTCGCCTTCGCCTGGCATGGCAAACGGCGGATCGTCTCGTGCTCTGCGGTCATGATGCGCCCCCGCCCCGCTACTTGGGAAACAGGAACTGGAGTTGCAGGCGCAACGACCAATCGGGACCGATCTCCGGGCTCACGACATTGTAGAAGGACTGAATCTGTGCGTTGATCGGCTGCTTGCCGATTCTGAAAAGCCGGCCGCCGCCGCCACCGATCGGCACCGTCCAGCGGTTGTCGCTCTCGGCCTCCCAATTGGCGGTGATGATCGGCGCCGAACTGAGGTACCAGCCCCCCGGGAAGTTGTAGTTCACGAAGTATTGGAGGAGGAACTGGTTGACGTCTGGATCGCTGCTGTCGCCGGCGAAAGACCAGATGTTGTTGACCAAGGCCCCGTAAACCCAGGGTCCATCCATGCGCAGCACGACGGCGGTCGGGCCAACGCCCCACTTGTCGGTCCCGAGCGCGTTGCTGGTGTTGGTCGGGAACTGGAAGACGGTCCCGACGCCCCAGATCCACTCGCCCGGCTTTGCCGGCGACAGGAAGGCGCTGAACTGCATGTCGCCAAGCCCGTTGGCGCGGTTCTCCCCCGGCACCAGTCCGGGCTGCGAGATGACCGGAAGGATGGTTCGGGTGATGATGTTCCAGTCGGGATCGATTGAAATCGGGATGACCGGCTGAATGTTCAGGACATTTTGGACCTCGTTGTCTGGGCCGACATTGAAGTTGATATTGTCCTGAAAGGGCACGCTGATCAGGTCGGCTACCGG
>CAZBWP010000125.1:0-7198 GCA_964495295.1 uncultured Rhodospirillaceae bacterium
GCAACCGCCTGCTCGCGGCGGCGGCCGAGGGCTGGCGGACGCGCCCGCCCTCGACGCCGGTGATCGCCGCCGGCTCGACCGGCTCGATCCCGGCGACGGCGACGCTGCTCGCCGTGGTCAGTCGGCTGCCCGAGGGCGCCGTCGTCCTCCCCGGCCTCGACCGGGAGGCCGACGTTGCCCACTGGGCGGCCGTCGACGCGACGCACCCGCAATATGCCATGGCCCGCCTGCTGGAGCGCATCGGCCTCGATCGCCGGGTCGTCGCCACTTGGCCGTCGCCGATCGCCGCCGCCACCACGTCGGCGCGGGCGGCGCTGGTCAATCGGGCCTTGCGGCCGGCGGCGGCAGGGGGGTTCGCGGACGGGAGCGCCGATGCCGATGGGTTCTCGGCTGGCGGCGCCGACGCCGCGGGCCTCTCGGTTGGAGACACCGCCGGCGCGGCGGTGGCCGGCCTCACCCGCATCGATGCCGCCGGGCCGGCCGAGGAGGCCCGCGCCGTCGCCCTGATCATGCGGGAAGCGCTGGAGACCGAGGGCCGGACGGCGGCGCTGGTCACGCCGGATCGGGGACTCGCCCGCCGCGTCGCCGGCGAGCTCCGGCGCTGGCAGATCGCGGTCGACGACTCCGCCGGCGTGCCGCTGGCATCGACCGCGCCGTTCGTCTTCCTCAGGCTCGTCGTCCGCATGGTGGCCGAGGCGTTCGCGCCGGTGGCGCTGCTCGCCGCCTTGAAGCATCCCTTGGCGACGGGCGGCGCGGCGCCCGGTACCTTGCGCCGGCGCGTCCGCCGGCTGGAGCGCACATGCCTGCGCGGGCCGCGTCCGGCGGCGGGCCTCGACGGTCTGCGCGCCGCCCTGGCCCGCCGCATCGCCCTGCTGCGGGAGCGGGCCAAAACCGCCGAGGCCGAGGCGGCCCTGGTCGCGCGGGAGCGGGATCTGGCATCGCTGATCGACGAGATCGACACCCTGACGGCGGCACTCACCGCCATCGCCGACACGGGCGATGGGCGGCTCGCCGGCCTGGTCGCGGCGCATGCGACGACCGCGGAAGCCTTGGCCGCGAGCCATGACATGGCCGGCGCCGAGCGGCTGTGGAGCGGCGAGGCTGGCGAGGCCGCTGCGGCGTTCCTAAGGGATCTTTCGGAGCAATCGGACGGCGTCGGTGTCCGCTCCCTGGAAGCCTATGCCGACCTGCTCGACGCGCTCGCCCTCGGCCGCGTCGTCCGGCCGCGCTACGGCCGCCATCCGCGGCTGTTCATCTGGGGACCGCTGGAAGCCCGACTGCAACACGCCGACGTGACCATCCTCGGCGGTCTCAACGAAGGCACTTGGCCGCCCAGGGTGCCGGCCGGACCGTGGATGAGCCGGCCGATGATGCAGGCCTGCGGCCTGCCCCTGCCGGAGCGGCGGATCGGGCTGTCGGCCCACGACTTCGTCCAGGCGTTCTGTGCGCCGCGGGTCTACCTGACCCGGGCGCGCCGCGCCGAGGGCACGCCGACGGTGGCCTGCCGCTGGCTGTTGCGGCTCGATGCGGCGCTGGCCGCCGACCCGGCGGCGCCGACCCTGGACAACGGCCGCCTGTGGCTCGACTGGCAGCACGCAATGGATGACCCGGAGCAGGTGGTGCCCGGCGCCCCGCCGGCACCGCGCCCGCCCGTCGCCGCCCGACCGCGCCGCCTGTCGGTGACCCAGATCGAAACCTGGATGCGCGACCCCTATGCCGTCTACGCCCGCCACGTGCTCGGCCTCGCCGCCCTCGAGCCGCTGGAAAAGGAGCTGGGGCCGAGCGAATTCGGCGATTTCGTCCATCGGGCAATCCATCTGTACCTGGCCGAGGGCGACCGTGCGTCCGCGGAGACCCTGGCTGGGCTCGGCGCCGCCGGCCGGCGGGCCCTCGGCGACGACCTCTCGCGTCCGGAGATCGCCGCCTTCTGGTGGCCGCGCTTCGAGCGGCTGGCGGGGTGGCTGGCGCAGTGCGAGCGCGAGCGGGCGGGCGAGGTCGCGCGGGTCGCGCCGGAGGTCGAAGGCCGTCTCGACATCGCCGTCGCCGGCGGTCCCTTCACGCTGGTCGCCCGGGCGGATCGCATCGAGACGCGGCGTGATGGCGGCCTCGCGGTCATCGATTACAAGACCGGCGCGCCGCCAACGCCGAAGCAGGTGGCGGCCGGCTTCTCGCCGCAGTTGCCGCTGGAAGGGGCGATGGCCGAACGCGGCGCCTTCGCCGGCATCCCCGCCGGGCCGATCGAAGCCCTTGACTACTGGCGCCTCAGCGGCGGCCGCGAGCCGGGCAAGGTATCGCCGGCGGGGGACGATCCGAAGGCGTTGGCCGACGACGCCCTCGACGGGCTCAAGGCCCTGATCACGAAATTCGATCTGCCCGACACCCCATACGAGGCCCGCCCCCGGCCGGCCTACGCGCCGCCCTATTCCGACTACGAACACCTGGAACGGGTGCGCGAGTGGGCCGCGGTGGGGGATGACGACTCATGATCGGCGGCGGTGACGCGCCCGGTCTTCGTGACGCCATCGACCGCGATCCCAACGAGGTGCAGCGCGGCGCCGCCGATCCCACGGCGTCGGTCTGGGTCGCGGCGTCGGCCGGCACCGGCAAGACCAAGGTCCTGACCGACCGGGTGTTGCGCCTGCTGCTCATCGGCACGCCGCCCGAGCGCATCCTCTGCCTGACGTTCACCAAGGCGGCGGCGGCGGAGATGAACAACCGCATCGCCGACACGTTGAAGTCCTGGGCCTCGGCCGGTGACGCGGCGCTCCGCGCGGCGCTGGTCAAGGTGATGGACCGCCAACCCGACGACGAGGATATCGCGCGGGCCAGGCGGCTGTTTCCGGCGGTTCTCGACGTGCCGGGCGGGATGCGGATCCTGACCATCCACGCGTTCTGCCAGACGGTGCTCGGCCGGTTCCCCCTGGAGGCGGGCATCGCTCCCAACTTCGGCGTGCTCGACGACCGCGAGCAGAAGGCGCAGTTGACGGCGGCGCGCCAGGCGGTGCTCGATGCCGCCGTCGCTGACTGGCGCCTCGCCGCGGCCCTTGCCGGCGTGACCGCGCACGTCGATCAGCCGACGCTGGAAGCCCTGTTCGCCGAGATCGCCAGTGACCGCCATCGCCTGCGCGCCGCCGTCGCGGCGTGTGGCTCGCCTGACGGGCTGGCGCGCGCGGTGGCGGCGGCCTTTGGGCTCACCGGCGACATCACGCCCGAGGCGGTGATCGCCGCCGCGAGCCGTGACGAGGCGCTGGACGTCGAGGGCCTCAGGCGCGCGGCCGCGGTGCTCGCCGGCGGCTCGAAAACCGACGCCACGCGGGGGGCGAGGATCGCCGCCTGGCTCGCCGCCGGCACGGCCGGGCGTCGGGATGATTTTTTCGACTACGTCGAGGCGTTCCTGGTCAAGACCGGCCTTTACGGCGACGTTCGCAAGGCGCTGATGACCAAGGGGCCGGCCGGCCGGCATCCGGACGCCGTCGCGGTCCTGGAGGCGGAAGCCGCCCGGCTGCTCGGCGTCGCCGCGCGCTGGAAGGCTGCGGTGGCGGCGGCGGCGACCGCGGCGCTGATCCACCTGGGGGACGCCTTCATCGA
This sequence comes from uncultured Rhodospirillaceae bacterium, assembly GCA_964495295.1. Taxonomy (GTDB): domain Bacteria; phylum Pseudomonadota; class Alphaproteobacteria; order Rhodospirillales; family Defluviicoccaceae; genus CAZBWP01. Next base: position 3,589 of record CAZBWP010000125.1, read on the forward strand.
ACGGTACGACGCGGCGCGGCGCGCCCACGCGGTGCTCGACTTCGACGATCTGATCGACCGCACCGCCGACCTGCTGGAGAGCGATGGCGGTGCCTCGTGGGTGCTCTACAAGCTGGACGGCGGCATCGACCACCTGCTGATCGACGAGGCGCAGGACACGAGCCCGCGGCAGTGGCGGGTGATCCGGGCGCTGACGTCCGAGTTCTTCGCCGGCGAGGGCGCAGGCGCGGGTAACGGCGCGGGTGACGGCGCCGGGGCGGGGGGGCGCACGGTGTTCGCGGTCGGCGACCTGAAGCAGTCGATCTTCAGCTTCCAGGGCGCCGATCCGACGGCGTTCCTGGCCGCCCGCGCCGAGTTCGACCGCCGGGTCCGGGCGGCGGGCGGCGCCTTCCGGGAGATCCCGCTCCAGGTCTCGTTCCGCTCGACGCGGGCGGTGCTGGCGGCGGTGGACGCCGTCTTCCAGCAGAGCGCGGCGGCCGACGGCGTCACCCTCGACGGCGAGGCGGTGGTGCATCGCTCCTGGCGGCTGCGCGACGGCGGCTCGGTCGAGCTGTGGCCGCCGGTGTTGCCGCGGCCGACCGACGCACCGCGGCCCTGGGCGCCGCCGGTCGAGCGGGTCGCCGGCGACTCGCCGGAGGCGCGGATGGCGGAACTGCTGGCGGCGCGGATCCAGGCGATGATCGCGGGCGAGATCCTGGAGTCGCGGGGGCGGGCGGTCAGGCCCGGCGACATCATGGTGCTGGTGCAGCGCCGCGGTGCCTTCGTCGAGGATCTGGTGCGCCGCTTGAAGCTCAAGAAGGTGCCGGTGGCCGGGGTCGACCGGATGATCCTGACCGAGCAGCTGGCCGTCATGGACCTGATGGCGCTCGGCCGGTTCGCGCTGCTGCCGGCGGACGACCTGACGCTGGCGGCCGTGCTGAAGAGCCCGCTGGTCGGCCTCGACGAGGACCAGCTGTTCACGCTCGCCCACGGTCGCGGCCCGGCCAGCCTGTGGCAGGCGCTGCGCGCCGCGGCGGAGAACGATCCGGCGTTCGCCGCGGCGCGGGCCGGACTGACGACGGTGCTGCGCCTCGCCGGCGAGCTCACGCCGGCCGACTTCTACGCCCATGTGCTCGGGCCGATGCAGGGCCGCGCCCGGCTGCTTGCCCGGCTGGGCTGGGAAGCCGACGATCCGATCGCCGAATTCATGGACCTGGCCCTCGCCCATGAGCGCCAGCATCCGCCGTCGCTGCAGGGGTTCCTCCACTGGGTCGAGCGCACGGCGGTGGAGGTGAAGCGTGACCTGGAGCAGGAGGCGCCGCAGGCGGTGCGGGTGCTCACCGTGCACGGCGCCAAGGGCCTGCAGGCGCCGGTCGTCTTCCTGCCGGACACCCTGCGCGTCCCGCAGCAGCAGCCCAAGCTGGTCTGGCATCGGCGGGGGGAGGGCGACGCCGCCGCCGCCGCGGCTCCAACCGAGGTTCCGCTGTGGTCGCCGGTGGCGCCGTTTCGCGTCGGACCGGCGGCACGCGAGGTCGAGGCGGTCGCGGACCGGCAGATGCAGGAGTATCGCCGGCTGCTCTACGTCGCCATGACACGGGCCGAGGACCGGCTGATCATCGGCGCCTGGCGGGGTCAGAAACCGGAGCCGGCGACATGCTGGTATCGGCTGATCGAGGCCGGCCTCGCCACCCTGCCCGACGCGCAGCGGTTGGCGGATCCGTTCCTCGCCGGCGCGGGCGAGATCGACGATGCCGACGTGCTGCGCCTCACCTGCGCGCAGGAGACCGTCCCGGATGCCGCCGCGCCCGATCGCCGGCCCACGTCGCCGGCGTTGCCGGACTGGGCGCGACGGCCGGCGCCGCCGGAGCCGGCGCCAGCGAAACCGCTCGCCCCCTCACGGCCGGAGACGTCGGAGCCGCCGGCGCGGCCGCCGGTGGTCGCGGCCGGCGATGCCCAGCGCTTTCGCCGCGGCCGTCTCATCCACCGGCTGCTGCAAAGCCTGCCCGATCACCCGCCGGCGGCGCGGGCCGGGCTCGCCCGGCGCTGGCTGGCGCAGCCGGGACATGGCCTGGCGCCGGCCGACCAGGAGGAGATCGCGACGACCGCGCTGGCGGTGCTCGCGCATCCCGATTGCGCGCCGCTGTTCGCCGCCGGCAGCCGGGCCGAGGTGCCGCTGGCCGGCGTCGTCGGCGGCCGGGTGATCAGCGGCCAGGTCGACCGGCTCTGCATCACCGATGCCGCCGTGACGGTGCTCGACTTCAAGACCGACCGGGCGCCGCCGGCCGACGCGGCGGCGGTGCCGCGGGCCTACCGGCGGCAGATGGCGGCCTATCGCGCGCTGCTCCGGGCCATCCACCCCGACCGGCCGGTGCGCTGCATCCTGCTGTGGACCGAGGGTCCCCTGGTGATGCCGCTGCCCGACGCGCTCCTCGATCGGGGCGATCCGACCGTAGGGGAGGGTCCGTCGGCCGAGCCGCGGTGATCAGGCAGCGACGGTGAGCACCACCTTGCCGGTGCTCTTGCGGTCCTTCAGCCGGGTCAGCGCCTCGACCGCCCGATCCAGCGGGAACGTCGCCGAGACGTGCGGGCGGACCCTGCCGGCGGCGAGCCAGTCGAGCAACTGCGAGAACGAGGCCGCCATCGCCGCCGGGGCAAGCGTATGGTAGGGCCCCCAGGCGTAGCCGATCACCGTGAGGTTCTTGACGAGCAGGATGTTGGCCGGGATCTGCGGCACCGTGCCGCTGGCGAAGCCGACGACGAGGATGCGGCCACCGGCGACCGTGCAGCGCAGGGACGCATCGAAGGCCGCGCCGCCGACGGGATCGTAGACGACGTCGACGCCGCGCCCGTTGGTCAGCTCCAGCACCCGCGCGCGGATGTCCTCGGCGCGGTAGTCGATCAGGTGGTCGGCGCCGTACTCGGCCGGAACGTTGAGCTTGTCGCGGCCGCCGGCGGTGGCGATGACGGTGGCGCCGAGCCGCTTGCCGATCTCGACGGCGGTGATGCCGACGCCGCCGGCGGCGCCGTGGACGAGCAGGGTCTCACCGGCCGCGAGCCCGGCCCTGTGGGTCAGGCCCAGGTGCGAGGTGCCATAGGCGACGGCGAAGCCGGCGGCGGCGACGGGATCGACCGAGGGCGGCATGGGAAAGGTGGTCGCCTCGGGCGCCACCACCTGCTCGGCGAAACCACCCCAATCGACGACGGCGAGCACCCGGTCGCCCGGCCGGACGCGGCTCACCTGCGGTCCGACCTCGATGACGTCGCCGGCCACCTCGAAGCCGGGGGTGAATGGCGGCGCCGGCTTCACCTGGTATTTGCCGGCGATGATCAGGGTGTCGGCGAAATTGAGGCCGGCGGCGCGGACCCGGATGCGCACGCCATCGCCGGTGAGCGGCGGCGGCGGCACATCCTGGACGACCAGGTCCTGCGGCTCTCCGAGAGACTTGCAGACGACGGCGCGCATGGCGATGGTTCCTTGGTGACGTTAGTCGGGGGTGAGGTTGGCCCGGTTGGAGCTGGCCGGGGGTGGTTGTGATCAAGCCCGTTGTCTCAGGCACGGAGCGGCTGGTCAATCGTAGGGGGAGCGGACGGGACGGCATGCGCGGCTATTTCGGCATCGGCATGGAGGGGG
>CAZBWP010000126.1:0-3890 GCA_964495295.1 uncultured Rhodospirillaceae bacterium
TGCAACCGGCCACCGGCGAGATCATGGTGATCGACACCATCACCGTTGAGGGTCGGCAGGACCTCAGCCTCGACCTGGCGCCCTGGCTCGCCGTCTCGGCGGTGGCGGTTGACGGGGCGGCGGTGGACGGGGTGCCGGTGGCCGTCGACGGCCCGATCGTGCTGCGCCTGCCCGGCGCCGGCGTCCACCGCGTGCGGCTGGAGTACGGCGGTCGGCTCGGTGATGGGGCCGGTAACGGTGTCGGTGATGGGGCCGGCATCCGCCCTCGCATCGCCGCCGACGGCGTGGTTCTTCCGGCATTCGGCGGCTGGCTGCCGCGCGCCGGCCACGAGGCGGTCACCCATCGCCTGTCCGTGGAGGTGCCGGCCGGCTACCGGGCCGTCGCCACCGGGCGGCTCATCGCGGAAGCCGAAGACGGATCGGCCTACCAAGTGACCTATGAAGAGACGCGCCCCGGCGAAGGTCCGTCGCTGTTCGCCGGGCGCTGGCAGGTGGCCGAGCGGCGGATCGATGACATCCGCTTCCGCACCTGGTTCGACCCCGACAATGCCTGGCTCAGCGACCTCTACCTCGACCGCGCCGCGGCCCTGGTCCGCCACTACGCGGCGACCATCGGCGCCTATCCATATGCCGATCTGCACATCGTCGCGGCCGCCGAGCCGGTCGGCATCAGCTTTCCCGGCGTCCTCTACGTCAGTCATCGCATCCTGCCACTGCCGTTCATGCAGGGCCGGTCGCTCGCCCATGAGATCCTGCATTCCTGGTGGGGCAACGGCGTCGGCGTCGACTATGCCGCGGGCAACTGGGCGGAGGGCCTGACCACCTACATGGCCGACCACTGGCTGGCCGAGGAGCAGGGCCTCGCCGACGCGCGGACCATGCGCCTGTCCTGGTTGCGCGACCATCGGGCGCTGCCGGCGGCGCGGGACTTTCCCATCGTCGCCTTCACCGCGCGGCAGCACGACGCGGCGCAGGTGGTCGGCTACGGCAAGGCCGCCTTCGTGTTTCACATGCTGCGAAGCGAGATCGGCGAGCCGGCCTTCGCCGCCGGCATTCGGCTGTTCTGGCGCGACAACCGCTGGCGCGTGGCCGGCTGGGCCGATCTGCGCCATGCGTTCGAAACCGCGTCGGGGCGCGATCTCGACTGGTTCTTCCAGCAGTGGCTGCGCCGGACCGGGGCGCCCAGCCTCGCGCTCGATGGTATAGACGTGGTGGAGCGCGATGGAGCCTTCGCGCTCACCGTGGTCGTCGGGCAGAGGGGCGATGCCCGCTACCGGCTGAGCGTGCCGCTGCGGGTGACGACCGCCGGCGGGCGGGTGCATGAGACGATCGCGCTCGCGGACGATCGGTCGACCGCCACCGTCGTCCTTGCCGAACCGCCCATCGAGGTGGCCATCGATCCGGATTTCGACGTGTTCCGCCGACTGTCGGTGGCGGAGACGCCGCCGATCCTGCGCGACGTGACGCTGGATCCGACGGCAAGCGTCGTCCTCGCGGTGCCGCCGGATGCGTTGGACGCGGCCCGGTCCCTGGCGGCGCGGCTGATGGACGGACCGCCGCGACTGGTCGACCGGGAGGCCGCCAACACCGGGCCGCTGCTCCTCATCGCCGTCGGCGGCCGGCTCGATCCGGCGCTGCAAGCGCTCGACCTCGACCCGGTGCCCGACGACCTGGCGGGTCAGGGCTCGGCACGGGTCTGGGCCGGGCGGCGCCTTGACGATCACGCATTCGTGATCGTCGCCGCCGATGACGCCGCCGCCCTGGCGGCGCTGGCGGGTCCCTTGCCGCACCACTCGCGCTCGGGGTATTTGGCGTTTGACGGGCGGCAGGTGCTTGCGTCTGGTCTGCGCCCGTCCGAGATGAGTCCCTTGACGCGACGTTTCGACGGCTCGAACTAAATCATCAGGTTCGGCCCGCGCCCCGGCGTCGCGAGGGGCCGTCGCAAGCGGCCCCCAAGGCGGCCGTTCGCGACGGCGCCGCACGGAGTTTTGAAGGATGAGCATGATCCCAGCGCCCCCTCGGTCCACAGCCATCCCGGCGGCGGGCAGGTTGCTGCTGGCGGCGGCGCTGATCGTGCTGTTGGCGGCGCCGGCGGCGGCGCAGGACGCCTCAACGCCGGCGATTTTTGCCGACGTCAATCGGGCCCTCGAGTCGCAACGCACCGGCATCCCCGTCCGCTGGCAGGATGCGGGGCGGCGCCAGTCCGGGACGATCATCGTGCGGCGGACGTACTACAACGGAAGCCAGCCGTGTCGCGACTACACGCGGACGACGGAAGTGGGTGGAACCCTGATCTCGACGACCAGCGGCACCGGCTGCCGGATCGGCGCGGGTGTCTGGTCACTGACCGAACAGCCACCCCGGATGACGGGAGCGAGGCCACCGGCACCGGGGACGGGAACGGGGACGGGGACGGGGACGGGAACAGGAACGGGGCCCGTGGCTGCCCCGGCGACCGAGCCGGCGCCGGGCGCACCGTCGGGCGGCGGGGCATCGCGCCCGACCGCTGGCGAAACGACCGCGGACGCCGAGACGCCGGATTTCGTGCTGCCCGCGCCCGGTCGCAAGCCCGTCCTGATCTTCGCCAGCCGGCCGACGCCGTCAGACTGGAATTAGTGCGGGGCCCCATCGACGTGTCGAGCATGCCCGCATGGTGACGCGCACCGCCGGCCCGGAGGCGGCGGCGCCGCTGCCGACGCCACCCCGCCTCGACGGCATCGCCATCGACGCACGGGTGCGGAGCGGCGCCGTCGGCACGCTCTGGCGGGGTCGCGATGTCGACCGCGACCGGCCCGTGCTGATCAAGGCGTTCGACGTCGGCATCCACACGGACGGCGGGGAGCGCGCGCGACTGACCGAGGTGGGCGATCGGCTCCGCCGACTGGGGCACCCCGGCGTCGTTCGCGTGCTCGATTGCCGGACCGAGGGCGGGCGGGTCGTCTGGCTGATGGAGCCGGTGGACGGCGTGCCGCTCGAAGCGCTGCTCGCCGACGCGGCGGCATCGCCGGGGGAGCAATGGCCGGGAGAGCAATGGTTGCGCCGGCTGCTCGCCGCCCTGCTCGACGCGCTCGAGGCCTTGCACGGCGCCGGCCTGGTGCATCGGGATGTCAAGCCGGGCAACGTTCTGGTGGGCGCCGATGGCGCGCCCGTGCTCATGGACTTCGACGCCGCGGCGCCGATCGGCGGACCGCGACCACGGGAGAGCGTGAGCCTGCAGACGCCCGGCTATGCCGCGCCGGAGCAGTCGCTCGCCGACGGGGATGAAGGACCGTGGACGGACCTCTACGGCCTCGCGGCCCTCGCCTACCGGGTGATCACCGGGGCGCCGCCGCCGGATGCCCGGGCCCGCCTGGAGGGCGACCGGATGACACCGGCGCGGACGGCGGGTGCCGGTCGCTACGGCGCGGCGTTGCTCGCCGGCGTCGACCGCGCGCTGGCCCTCGATCCGGCGATCCGCCCGGCATCGGCGCGGGCCTGGCGGGCCGTTCTCGCCGCCGATGACGCGCCGGCTCCCACACCCGCCACGGCCGCCGTGGCCCGATCGAGCCAGACGATCGGCGCCGACGACGAAGGACCGCCGACGGTGCGCATCCGCCGCCGCCTGACGCCGCCCCGTCCCCGGCCCGACCTCGGCGAGAGCCCGCTCACGGCACCCCCCGTTCGGGCGCCGGTCGCCGCGCCCGGCCGCCGCCGTCGCCGCGTCTCCCGGACCGTGGTCGCCGGCGCAGTCGCCACCGCCGCCATCCTCGTCCTCGCCGCCTGGCAGGGCTACGCGTATTACCTGAGCGACATCAAGAGCGAATGGATCGTCGATGCGGCCGGCGGCGGCGACACCCGGTCGATCGGCGAGGCGCTGACGCGCGCCAAGGCCGACGCGGTGATCACCGTGC
>CAZBWP010000126.1:3990-7173 GCA_964495295.1 uncultured Rhodospirillaceae bacterium
CGGTCGATCGGCGAGGCGCTGACGCGCGCCAAGGCCGACGCGGTGATCACCGTGCGACCGGGGGTCTACGCCGAGACGCTCGTGCTGACCAAGCCACAGCGCCTGCAGGGCACCGGCGAGGCCATCGTTCTCGGTCCCGGCAGCGCGCCTTGCCTCAGTGTCGCCGTCGACGGCGCGATCGTGCGCGGCCTGACGTTGACGGGCGGCGCCTCGGGCGGCGGCGAGGCCGCCCCCTGCCTCGCGGTAACCGCCGGCGACGCCACGGTCGAGGATGTCGTCGTCTCCAGCCGCACCGGTCCAGCGGTGCACATCTCCGGCGACGCCACGCCCCGGCTCAGCCGTGTCACGGCGGCGGGCGGTGCGGCGCCGGCGGTGCTGATCGAGGCGACGGCGAAGCCGGTGCTGAGCGCGAGCACGGTGAGCGGAGGCGCCGCGCCGGCCATCGTGGTCACCGGCACGGCGGCGCCGGAGATCGCCGGCAACCGCGTCACCGGCGGCGCCCAGGCCGGCATCCTGATCGCCGGCGGCACCCCCGACCTGCGCGACAACGAAATCGCCGAGAGCGCCCGCTCGGGCATCGAGATCCGCGGCGGCGCGGCACCAACCCTGGTCGGCAACCGCATCCAGGGAACCGGCGAGGCCGGCATCTTCGTCGTCAGGGCCGGCGGCCGGATCGAGGGCAACGTGGTCGAGCGCAGCGGCATCTCCGGCATCGTCATCGGCGCCGGCGCGACGCCGGAGGTGGTGGGAAACCGCATCGAGGCGAGCGCCGAGCACGGTCTGTTGGCGCTGGCAGGCGCCGGAGGGCGGGCGGTGGACAACACGATCACCGGCAGCACGGGGCTCGGGATCGCCCGCGACACCGCCGCCGAAACCGTATTCGAGGGCAACGTCCTTTCGGGCAACGCCGCGCCCGAGCGACGGACCGGCGACGTGATCTTCGGCGACGAGCCCGAATACGCCGACGAGCCGGCCGATCCCGTGACGTCCCCCTCTCCTTTGGCCCCCTCTCCTTTAGCCCCTCCTTTGGCCCCGGCCCCGGCCTCTGCCGAACGCCCTGACGCAGGCGACGACGAGACGGAGAGCACGCCTTGAAAACCTACGTGGTGGGCCGCAGCACGTTCGCCGACATCGTCCTCGCCGACACCTCGGTGGCGCGGCGGCATGCCGAGCTGGTGGTCACCGACACCGGCCGTCATCATCTCACCGACTGCGCCAGCGGTGCGGGAACGTGGCGCCAGGGCGTGGCTGATGCGGGCCACACCACGTGGCTTCCCGTTCGCCAGGCGTTCGTCGCGCCCGACGATATGATCCGGCTCGGCGACCATGCGTGCGCGGTCCGCGACCTGCTGCATCAGGTGGATGGCGCCGCGGAGGCCTCCGGCGGCGGGCGCTGGCGCCCTGGGCTCGCCGGCGGGCACGAGCGCGAGCGCCTGCGCGGGCGCGTCGAGCGTGATCCCGTCACCGGCGAAATCGTCCGCAAGAGGATCTGACCCGCATGCCCGACCAGACCGCGCCGCCGCCCGTGTTCGCAGACAACGTGGCGACACGGGCCCGCCGGATGCCGGCGCGCCTGCTCATCGTCGGATCCGCCGTTGCCCTCGCCGCCCTGGCGATCTGGCTGATGCAGACGCTGCTGCCGGAGAGCATCGCCATCATCCTGCTCGATCGCAACCGCGAGATCTTTCCGCTCACCGTGCAGAACGTGATGTGGGTGGTGTTCGCCATCGGGCTTGGCGAACTGGTGGGGCGCACCCGTGACGCCGCCGCCGAGGCGCGGGAACTGCGCGTCGGCTACCTCCCGGAGGACGAGCGGACCATCCTGCAGGGGCCCGAACTGCGCCACATCTACGTCAAGGCGCGCGGCGCGTCGCCGGCCACCGGCGGCGGCGGGCGCTTCCTGCCACGCCTGATCCAGCGGGTGATCCTGCAATTCCAGGCGAGCCGCTCCGTCGACCAGGCGAACGCCCTGCTGAATTCCAGCCTGGAGCTGTACCTGCACGAAATCGATCTGCGCTACAGCATGATCCGCTATGTGGTCTGGGTGATTCCGACCCTCGGCTTCATCGGCACGGTGATCGGCATCTCGCTCGCGCTCGCCTTTGCCGGAGAGGTGGACGTTCAGGACCCGACCCTGCTCGCCGAACTGACCAAGCGGCTCGCCGTCGCCTTCAATACGACGCTGCTGGCCCTGGTCATGTCGGCGGTGCTGGTGCTGCTGCAGCACGTGGTGCAGGCGCGCGAGGAAGGCGCGCTCAATCAGGCCGGGCAGTACTGCCTGGATAACCTGATCAATAGGTTGTATGAGGAGGGCTGAGGCCAGGTGCGCAACCGCGGCGTTCGCGCCCTCGAGGTGCTCAGCATCTCGGCGCTCGACCTGTTCGCGTCGGCGCTCGGCGTGTTCATCCTGATGGCGGTGGTGTTGTTCCCCTTTTACCTGAAGGCGCCTTCGGTGGAAGCGGCCCTGGATGGCGCGCGCCAGGAATTCGCCGAGACCCGTTCGACCCTGGACCAGACACGGAGCCGCGTCGCCGATGCCGCCGAGCAGCGCCGCGCCGCCGAAGCGCGGCTCGCCGGCGCGGAGGCCGATCTGGAGGCGGCGACGGAGGACCTGGCGGCAGCCGAAAAGCTGGCGGCGGCGCGCACCGTCCGGCCGACGCCGCAGCCGCGCCGGTCGGCGCCCCAGTCGAAGACCTTCGCCATCGGCGATTTGGATCTGGTCTTCGTCATGGACACCACCGGCAGCATGCGCAATGAGATCGCCGACATCCAGCGGAGCCTGCTCAGCATCATCCGGGTGCTGCAGAGGATGGCGCCGTCGCTGCGCGTCGGCTTCGTCGCCTTCAAGGACCGGACCGACGAATACGTCACTCTGGTCTTTCCGCTGAGCCCCATGGACGGGCCGAACCTCCAGCGCATCCAGGGGTTCGTGCGGAACCTCAGCGCCCGCGGCGGCGGTGATCCGCCGGAGCCGGTGGACCAGGCGATCCATGCGGCGCTGCAGATGGCGTGGCGGCCAGACGCCATCGGCCGCATCGTGGTGATCGGCGACGCGGCGGCGCACCAGCCGAACTGGGGCCGAGCCTTCGACCTCGCCGCCGGATTCCGCCGGTCGGGCGGGCGCGACCGGCGGGTCTCCGGCATCTTCACCGGCCGGGCCCGGGTCAGCGCCGAGTTCTACCA
>CAZBWP010000127.1:0-4935 GCA_964495295.1 uncultured Rhodospirillaceae bacterium
TTGCCGCCATCGTGCGCGACAAGCCGCTGCCCGCCGAGGTGGTGAAGCTGCCGTTCGTTCCGCACAAATACATGAAATGATCGCCTACACGAATTGATCGCCGGCGCGCGATTTGTCAGGGGACCCCGACCATGGCCGAGACGAAGTTCACCCGCGAGCACGAATGGATCAGCGTCGACGGCGACGTCGGCACCGTGGGCATCACCGACTATGCCCAGGAACAGCTTGGGGACATTGTGTTCGTCGATCTTCCCGAAGTCGGCTCACATATCGAGCGTGGCAAGGAGGTCGCGGTCATCGAGTCGGTCAAGGCGGCCAGCGAAGTGTACGCGCCGGTCGGCGGTGAGGTCATCGAGGTCAACGCACGCCTGTCCGAGCAGCCGGCGACCGTCAATGCGGAACCGATGGGCGGCGGCTGGTTCTTCAAGGTGCGGATCACCGATCCCGATGACCTGGCCGACCTGATGACCGCCGCGGCCTACAAGGAGTATCTGGGGAGCCTGGATTGACATGCGGTATCTTCCGCTGAACCAAGACGATCGCCGCCAGATGCTGGCGGCGATCGGCGTTTCGAGCCAGGACGCGCTGTTCGCGGACGTCCCGCCCGCGGCACGACTGAGCGCGCCCGTCGATCTGCCCTCGGGCCAGGACGAGATGGCGGTGGAGCGGGCGTTCCGCGCCTATGCCGTGAAGAACCTGAGCCCCGCCTGCGCCCCGAGTTTCCTCGGCGCCGGCATCTATCGGCACCACGTCCCGGCGACGGTCGACCACCTGATCCAGCGCGGCGAGTTCCTGACGGCCTATACGCCCTATCAGCCGGAAGTGTCCCAGGGCACCCTCCAGTACCTGTTCGAGTTCCAGACCCAGGTGGCGTTGCTGACCGGCATGGAGATCGCCAACGCATCGCTCTACGACGGCGCCACGGCGACGGCGGAAGCCGTGCTGATGGCGGCACGGGTCGGCAAGCGGTCGCGCATCGTCATGTCGGGTGGGCTGCATCCACACTACCGCGACGTCGCCGCCACCAACGGCCGGTTCATGGGACTGACCATGGCGGCGCTGCCGCCGGACTGGGCGGGGACGGAGGACGCCGCCGCCGCCATCGACGGCGGCACGGCCTGCGTCGTCGTCCAGAACCCCGACATCTTCGGCCGCGTGCGCGACTACTCCGGGCTCGCCGCGGCCTGTCACGCCGCCGGCGCCCTGCTCGTGGTCGTCGTCACCGAAGTGGTTTCGCTCGGGCTCCTGGAGCCGCCGGGTGCCATGGATGCCGACATCGTCGCCGCCGAAGGCCAGTCCATCGGCAACGCCCCCTCCTTCGGCGGCCCGACCGTCGGCCTGTTCGCGGCGCGCGCCCGCTTTCTCCGGCAGATGCCGGGACGGCTTGCCGGCGAGACCGTCGATGCCGACGGCCGGCGGGGCTACGTGCTGACGCTCTCGACCCGCGAGCAGCACATCCGCCGCGAAAAGGCGACCAGCAACATCTGCACCAACAGCGGGCTCTGCGCCCTCGGCTTCACCATCCACGCGAGCCTGCTTGGCGAGGTGGGCTTCAGGCGCCTCGCCGAACGCAACCACGGCCGCGCCGTCGATCTCGCCCGCCGCCTCGCGGCGGTCCCGGGGATCCAGGTGCTGAACGACACCTTCTTCAACGAGATGACCCTGCGGCTCGCCAGGCCGGCCGCCGAGGTGGTGGAGACGCTGGCGAGCCGGGGCATCCTCGCCGGCGTGCCGCTGTCGCGCCTGTTCCCGGACCTGGCCGAAGCCGAGCCGCTGTTGCTGGTGGCGGTGACCGAGGTGGCCACCGACGACGACATGGACGCGCTGGTGCGCGGCCTGGAGGAGTGCCTCGCATGACGCGTGATGACGGGACGATCAGCGGCCATCGCGGCCTCGTGCACGAAGAGCCACTGATCTTCGAGCAGGGTGCGCCGGACAAGACCGGCGTCGACCTGGGCGAGACGGCAATGGCGGCGGATCGGCTGGGCGGCCTGCGCCGCCGCGGCGCGATCGGCCTGCCCGGACTGACCGAGCCCGAAGTGATCCGCCACTACCAGCGGCTGAGCCAGAAGAACTTCTCCATCGACGGCGGCTTCTATCCGCTCGGCTCGTGCACCATGAAGCACAATCCCCGGATCAACGAGCGGGTCGCGCGGTTTCCGGGCATCGGCGACCTGCACCCGTTGCAACCGCTCTCGACCGTGCAGGGTGCGCTGGCGATCATCGATGCGTGCGCCCATTGGCTGAAGGCGTTGACCGGTCTGCCGGCCGTGGCGATGTCGCCGGCGGCCGGCGCGCATGGGGAGTTGACCGGCCTGATGACGATCCGCGCGGCGCTTTCGGACCGTGGCGATGCCCGGCGCCGCGTCATCGTGCCCGAGTCGGCGCACGGCACCAACCCGGCGAGCGCGCATTTCTGCGGCTACGCGGTGGAATCCGTGCCCGCCGATGCGCGCGGCCGCGTCGATCTCGCGGCGCTGAAGGCCAAGGTGGACACGGACGTTGCCGCGATCATGATCACCAACCCGAACACCTGCGGCCTGTTCGAAAACGACATCCTGGAGATTGCCGAGACCATCCACGCGGCGGGCGCCTTCTTCTACTGCGATGGCGCCAACTTCAACGCCATCGTCGGGCGCGTCCGGCCGGGCGATCTCGGCATCGACTGCATGCACATCAATCTGCACAAGACGTTCTCGACGCCGCACGGCGGTGGCGGGCCGGGCAGCGGGCCGGTGGTCCTGTCGGCCGATCTCGCCCCCTACGCGCCCGTTCCCGCCGTCGTGCACGGCGCCGACGGCTTCCGCCTGATCGAGCACGAGAGCCAGTCGGACGGCAAGCCGTTCGGGCGCATCAAGGGCTTCCACGGCCAGTTCGGCATGTTCGTCCGGGCCCTCGCCTACATGCTGAGCATGGGCGCCGACGGCCTCCGCCAGGCATCGGGGGACGCGGTCCTCAACGCCAACTATGTGCGCAAGCGGCTCGATGACTGCCTGACGCCGGCGTTCGATGCGGTGTGCATGCACGAGGTGCTGTTCGACGACAGCGGCCTCAAAGGCACCGGTGTCACCACGCTCGATCTGGCCAAGGCGCTGATCGACGAAGGCTTCCACCCGATGACCATCTATTTTCCGCTGGTGGTGCACGGCGCCATGCTGGTGGAGCCGACGGAGACGGAGAGCAAGGCGACGCTGGATGCCTTCATCGCGTCCGTGCGGGGACTGGTGGCACGGGCGAAAGACGGCGATGTGCGGTTCTTCGAGGAGGCGCCCCGGCTCACGCCCAGGCGGCGGCTGGACGAGACCACGGCGGCGCGCAATCCGGTGCTGCGTTGGCACCCTCCGGCGCCGGAGACGGCGCCCGTCCGGGCCGCGGAATAGGCTGCGTCCGCCGGCCGCCGGGTCCGGTCATCCGCCGGCCTGACTGCCTCGTATCGCTGGCGGTTGAGGGGAGAGTGCCATGCGAACCATGTCTCGACTGATCGCGCTGTTCGCCGCCGGCGTCGTCGTCTTCGTCAAGCTGGACCGCCCGAAGGCGGCGTGACCGAAACCGTTACCGGCCGCCGCGGGCCTCGCCCGACAGCGGCGGAAACTCCTGATCGGCGGAGGTGCGCTGGCGCGCCCCGGGATTGTATTTCAGGCAGTTCGGCACGCAATCGCACTCGAAGGCGATCTTGATGGGCGCCAGGCACCCTTGGTTCTTCAGGCGAAACAGGGCATCGACCACCCGATCGCGCAGGGTCTCCGGGTCGATGGTGTTGACGTAGATCTTGGTGCCGCCCTCGAAACCGGCGGGGGTGGTGATGCGCCACTTGATGAGCACCCGCCATGGCATCGGCACGTCGGCATCCGGCGGTTTGTAGTACCATTCCTCGTTGCAGGGAATGGTCGGGCCGGTCGCGGCGTGCACGGCGTGCACCAGATCGGACATGGCGCGCAACTCGTCCGGGGAATGATTCCACGGCTGGCTGCGCTCGCTCTTCGAAAAGATCTCCACCGTTGGATAGCGGTGGCCGAAGCCGGCGAAGGCGATGGCGTGCTCGTTCTCGGCGATCACCAGGTTGCGGTAGCCGGCGAAGTTGACCGCGGCCTCGTTGTAGATGTTGGGATTGGCCCGGGCGAGGCGGATCTCCACCTCGCTCTGCACGCCACGCTCGTCGATGGCGACCAGCTGCTTGTGCAGGTGGTCGAGCGATGCCCCCGCCGGCCTGAGCCAGTTCTGGAACACCGCCACATAGCGGACGTAGCGGTTGCCGAGATAGATGTCGCGCACCGCGTCGATGGTGAAGCGCATGTACTGGTAGTGCTCTTCGGGCGTCATCGTGCCGGAGGAGGCGAGCTGGTTGTCATGGGTCGCGCCGTCGACGAAGTGGCGCCGCGCGACGATCAGCTCGTGTCCGCCGGCGAAGAAGCCGTTGGTCATGCGCAAACGGTCCTCGATCGGCATGCGCTCGATCTCCGCCGCCGCGACACCGCTCGCCTTGAGCCGGCTGGCGACGGTGGCGAGGGCGTGCTTGCGGCCGAGTTCCGTCGACAGGTAGGCGTGCTTGCGCGCCTGCACCGCATCCGGCACCTCGTAGCCGAAGTTGTGCCGCCAGTAGTCGAAGGAAACGATCTCGAACAGGTTCGGCAGGCGGCGGAACGCGGCGACGGTGTCGTTCAGGTCCTCGGCGTGCAGGTCGCGCAGAGTGTCGTAACCGTTGCCGATATCCACCAGCCGCGCCTTTTCCGGCGGCGTGTCCAGATAGCGGTCCTTGCAGAAGACGCAGTGCCGGTCGTGGTCTTCGGGCGCCAGCGGTTTCGGCGTCGGGCCGTCGAGGCCGAGCGGCCGGTTGCCGCGCCCCGGAACCGTCCAGACCTCCGTGCCGGTGAACGGGTTGACCTGCTTGATGGTCCCGTCCGCCATGCGCATCAGATAGTTGGATTCCGGAATCAG
>CAZBWP010000127.1:5035-7158 GCA_964495295.1 uncultured Rhodospirillaceae bacterium
GCGACGGCGGTGATCAGCCAGACCAGGTCCGGCTCGTGCGCCATCCGACGGTCGGTTGCCGAGGGGATCGCCGGATGGTCGGGATGCGAATGGTAGTGCCCGACCAGGCGCTCGTCGCTCCCCTCGAGCGCCCGCATCAGGTCGAAGCGGACCTGGGGGTCGACCTCGAAGCGGTCGCGCTGGTCGCCGTCGGCCGTGTTGCGGCTGGCGACGACGCGGGTCACCAGGATGCCGCCGGGGGTCGTCCGGCCGGCGAGCAGGCCGCAGCACTCCCGCGGGTAGGCGGCCTCCGCGGCGGCGGCGATGCCGGCGATCCCGGCTTCGGGAACGACGATCACCGCCGGAGCGTGAGGGCGCCAAGCTGCCGGCCGCTGGCCACGTCGACGACGAGAATGCGCTGGCACCCATCGTCGCCGCCGAGGCGCAGGTACAGGCGACCGGCGCCGTCGGGACGCATCTCCTCGACCACGCAGTTGCCGGGAAGCGTCACCAGAACCTCGCCGAAGCCGGCGATCGGTGCCGCCGGCGCCGGCACGGCGGCGCCGGCCAGTGCCTCGGGGGCATCCTCCTCGATGTTGAACAGCTTGGTGTAGAAGCCGTAGACCAGGAGACCGAAGCTGATGACGATCAGCATGCCGAGGCCGACGACGAGGCCCTTGAGTGCGTGCATGGAGTCCGGAACGTTCCCGCCAATGAATGAGGAAACCCCTTACACCGTCCCGATCGATGCCGACAAGGCCGGACTGCGCCTCGACCGGTCGTTGGCCCAGGCGATCCCGACGATTTCCCGCACCCGGCTCCAGGGGCTGCTGGCGGCGGGACGGGTGTGCACCGCCGACGGGACCGCCGTCCGCGATCCGGCGCGCCCGGTGCGGGCGGGCGACGTGTTCGTCGTCATGCTCCCGGCCGAGGCGCCGGAGCAGCCGATGGCCGAGCCGCGGCCGCTGGTCGTGGTCTTTGAGGACGACGACGTCATCGTCGTCGACAAGCCGGCGGGCCTCGTCGTCCATCCCGGCGCCGGCAACCCCGACGGCACGCTGGTCAACGCCCTGGTCGCCCACTGCCACGGCCGGCTCGCGTCGGTGGGTGGGCCGCGGCGGCCCGGCATCGTGCACCGCCTCGACAAGGAGACCAGCGGGCTCCTGATCGCCGCCAAGACCGACGCGGCCTACCTCGGGCTGGTGGCGCAATTCGCCCAGCACAGCGTCGAACGCGCCTACTACGCCCTGGTGTGGGGCATTCCCGCGCCGGCGGTGGGGAGGATCGTCGGCAACATCGGTCGCGATCCCAACCATCGCACGCGGATGGCCATGGTTGCGCGCGGCGGCAAACCTGCGGCGACCAGCTACCGGCTGCTGGCGGCCTGCGGCGGGTACGCCAGTCTGCTCGAATGCCGGCCCGAGACCGGCCGCACGCATCAGATCCGCGTCCACCTGGCCAGCCTGGGACACCCGCTCGTCGGCGATGCGGTGTATGGCGGCGGCCGCGGGCGGGCGCGACGGTTGCCGGAAGCCGCGTGCGACGCCGTGCGGCGCTTCCAGCGGCACGCTCTTCACGCGTTCTTGATGGGCTTCGACCACCCCATCGACCGCCGCCGGCTCACCTTCAGAACAGAATTATCGCAGGATATCAAGAAGTTATGTGATACCTTTGAGTGCGTATAGTTTTGGCTGTTGCCGATGGCGCCGCTGCGATAAACTAGGGTTATACTCTGTGAGGTCGTCGGGGGGGCGGCGCGACCAGACGCCTTTGGTGTGATTGGACGGACCCAGCCATGTCCTCTGCGCGATCGGCACTCGACATCGATCTGACGCCGGAGCGGAATCTCTCCCGCTACCTGCAGCGCATTCGCACCTATCCGATGCTGGAAGCCCGGGAGGAAAACCTGCTCGCCCAGCGCTGGGTGCAGGAGGGCGATGCCGAGGCCGCGCACCGGCTGGTCACCAGCCACCTGCGCCTCGTCGCCAAGATCGCCATGGGATACCGCGGTTACGGCCTGCCTTTGGGCGAACTGATCAGCGAAGGCAACGTCGGCATGATGCAGGCGGTCCGCCGCTTCGATCCCAATCGCGGCTTCCGCCTCGCCACCTACGCCATGTGGTGGATCCGCGCCTCGATCCAGG
>CAZBWP010000128.1:0-7108 GCA_964495295.1 uncultured Rhodospirillaceae bacterium
CCGTGATTCGCTGAGATCGGGCCGGAAGATGCTGCCGGAGCCGCCGGTGAACACCAGCCGGGCGTCCGGGTAGCGCGTCGCCAGATCGGCGCCGACGAACACCCGCTCGATCGCATCGGTCAGCGCCGGCGCGCCGCGCCCCTCGGATGTGGTGAGGTCGACCATGCCCGCCAGCACGACGATCCCGTCCACCCGATCCGGCAGGACCGGCAGCGGGAAGCGATCCTCCAGGACGATCAGCGCCTGCCGCGGCCAAGGGGTGACGGCGATGCCCACCGCCACCACCGCGGTCGCGGTGAGCAGCCACCGCCCGAGCCGCCGGTGGCGTGTCCACAGCAGCGCGACCCCGATGACGATGGCGAAAACCATCAGGTTCGACGGCGCCGCCGCCATCCAGAAAACCTTGGACAGGGAAAAGAACATGGGGGCTTGGGAGGCCGGCGGCCGCGGCGGGGCGGATCAGCTTCCCGATTCCAGGAGGGCAAACCGTACGGGCAGGATTTCGCGGGTGCGGATCCGCCCGGCCATATCCTTCTCCACCAGGGTCAGGCTCTGGTTGTCGGGCAGGCCCGTCGGCGCGACCATGCGTCCGCCCGGCTTGAGCTGCGACAGCAGACCCGCCGGCACCAGGTCACTGGCGGCGCAGACGACGATCTTGTCGAAGGGACCGTGCTCGGGCCAGCCATACTGCCCGTTGCCGATCCGGGCTTCGACGTTGTGGATCCCCAGCGAGTCGAGCCGCCGGCGGGCCTCGGTGCCCAACTCCTCGACGATCTCGACGGAGTAGACGTGGGCGGCGAGCGAGGCGAGCACGGCGGCATGATAGCCGAGGCCGGTGCCGATCTCGAGTACGCGGTCGGTGGGCTGAAGGTCCAGCAGGTCGGTCATCAGGGCGACGATGAACGGCTGCGAGATGGTCTTGTCGAAACCGATCGGCAGCGGTTGGTCGGCATAGGCGTAGGCCACCAGTTCGGCGGGCACGAAGGTGTGCCGCGGAATCCGGCCCATCGCGGCCATGACGCGGTCGTCGAGCCGGTCGCGCCCGATCTGCTCGCGGGCGTGGCGGGCGTGGGCGGCGACGACCTCCACCAATTGTTCGAGCATCATCGCGACGAGCTTTTCCGTCATGACCGCACCCTCAAGCTGCCGGTTGATCGCAGTGACCCAGAGCTTAGCCGAGCCGACGACCGAAAAACACCGTGGAGACGGCGTCAGGGAATGCCCGCCTGTGCTTCGGGTCCGGCGGTGTCGCGCGGCAGGAAGAGGCGCATGGTGGTGCCGTGTCCGAGGGCGCTCTCGACGGTGATCTGTCCGCCCGATTGCGTGACGAACCCGTACACCATGCTGAGGCCGAGACCACTGCCCTCGCCAAAGGACTTGGTGGTGAAAAAGGGCTCAAACACCCGCTCGACCACGTCGGGCGGCATGCCGCAGCCCGTATCGGCGACGGAGATCAGCACCGCGTCCGCCAGGCTCGCACCGGGCTCGCCGTCATGCGAACCGCCGGGAACGTTCTGCGTGGTGATCGTCAGCACGCCGCCGTCCGGCATGGCGTCGCGGGCATTGACGACGAGATTGACGATGGCGTTCTCCAACTGCCCCCGGTCGATCATCACCCGCCACAGATCGTCGGCGAACACCTCGCGGATGGCGATGCGATCGCCCAGGGTGCGGCGCAACAGGTGGGTCATGCGGGCGATGACGTGATTCACGTCCGTCGCCTTCGGCTGCAGATTCTGGCGTCGGGCGAACGCCAGCAGCCGGCTGGTCAACTGCGCTCCCCGCTCGGCCGACCAGATGGCGTCCGTCACCAGTTCCTTGCGGGAATCGTCGGCCGGCAGGCTCTCGTCGAGGAGCTGAAGGTTCCCCATAATGATGGCGAGCAAGTTATTGAAGTCGTGGGCGATACCGCCGGTCAGCTCGCCGATGGCCTTCATCTTGGAGACTTGGCGCAATCGCTCCTCGGTTGCCTTGCGTTCGGTGATGTCCTCCTTCACCGCAACAAAGTGGGTGATCCGGCCGCGGACATCGCGCACCGGCGCAATGGCGGCCAGCTCCCAGAACAGCTGCCCACTCTTCGACCGATTGTGGAACTCGCCGCGCCAGACTTCACCCCGAGAGATGGTTTTCCACAGTTTGTCGTATTCCGCGCCGGTGGTGTGACCGGACTTGAGCACCCGCGGATTCTTGCCGACGACCTCGGCGTAGGTGTAGCCGGTCGCCTGAGTGAACTTCGGATTGACGTACTCGATCCGGCCTTCGATGTCGGTGATCACCACCGACGCCGGGCTTTGTTCGATTGCCTGAAACAGCTTGCGCAGATCGCCCTGGGTGCGCCGATGCTCCGAGATGTCCCGGATGAACAGCAGGAACTGCTGCTGCCCGGCCACCTCCAGGGGCATCACCTGCATCTCGGCGAACGCGACGGTGCCGGTCGGCCGGATCACCTCGATCTCGGCCGGCGCGTTGGAGGCGACGGGAAAGCCGAACGGCTGGCCGACGAGGTCTTCCGCCGATTTGCCAAAGAGGCTCTGGGCGGCGGCATTGACATCGACGATGCGGTGGCTGGCATCGAGGATGACGGTGGCGTCCGACTGCCGTTCGAACACGGACCGCCAGCGCGCCTCGCTTTCGCGCCGCCCGTGCTCGCTGCGTTTCTCCTCGGTCACGTCCTGCAGCAGGACCACGACCTCGCCGTTGGGCAGGCGGTAGACATAGCTCTCCCGCCAGCCCGAGATCCGATCGTCCTCATAGAACATGGCCGGTTGCGACTCCGGCACCCCGGTTTTCCAGACTCGCCGGACCATGTCGAGCAGGCCGGTCCATCCGGCTTCCGGCATGGCCGCGAGAAAGCTCTTGCCCACCAGCTCCTCGCGCGGCCGTTCCTCGAGCCCTTCGGCGCTGCGGTTCACGTCGCGGACCAGGAAGTCCGAGCCGGAATCGACGGCGGCCAGCACCACGGCGCCGCCCTTCATGTTGTTGAAGAGTTCGTGGAAGCGGACCTCGCCATCGCGGAGTCTGCGGATGATCGGCTCGCTCACCGCCATCACCACGAAGACACCCAACGCGATGACCAGCGCGGCGAACGCGAGGACGACGAAGCCCGCTTCCACGTACGGGGCGCGAAACGCCGAGAGATCGGTCATGGCAACGACCGCGAGATCCAGGTCCTTGACGGGGGTGAAGGCGCCCAATACCCGGACGCCCCGCGGATCCGGCCCTTCGAACGTGCCAGACTCGCCGGCGAAGGCCCGCTCTGCCACGGGCCAAGCCGCCCAGGCCGCGTCGCCCGCAGGCGCGCCCTCGTCCGATGCTCCGCGGAGCAGTTCAACCGCGATGCCGGCGGCAGTCCTGGACAGGACGATGTAGCGTTCTCCCCGGTTGAAGCCGTGATCGGGGGTCAGATTGGAATGGATCAGCGCCTTCGTCGTTGCCGAGAGCGGGCCGTTCGCGCGTCGGGCGGCATGCAGCTCTTCCGCAATCGCCACGTGACCGCGGATGACCTGGAGCAGCCTTTGTTCTTCGACGGCGAGGCCGGTGCGAAAGAGAACGCCGAGCGCAACGCCGCCGACGGTGAGCGCGACGGCGGTCATGATTCCACACAGGACGAGCAGGCGGCGACCGCCGGCAAGCCGCGGCTCACTCAATCGCGGTCTCCCGGCTCCACGGGCATCGGCGCGCATCCGTGCGCGTCGGTCAACGCCTGCCGAAGCCGTGGCAGGCTCACCGGCTTGCTCAGGGTCTTGACCGATCGCAGCCCCTTGTACTCGGCGAGCAATCGGGCGTTGGTGGCATATTGCGGGCTGTAGCCCGTGATGATGATGATGTGCGATCGGGACTGTTCGCCGACGAGCCAGAGGATCAGCTCGTTGCCGTCGATCTCCGGCATGACCATGTCCAGGACCACGGTGTCGGGAGGCTCACGGCGATAGGCCTCCATGAAGTCCCGTCCCTGGGTTGTGATCTCGACATCGTATCCGAGGGGCTCGGCGACCTTTCGCACCAGAGCCGCGAACTTCGGTTCGTCGTCGACGATCAAGAGTCGCTTATTGGCCATTCGTGTTCGCTCCGACGTCGCGTTCCCATCCAAGGCAAAGTGATCATTGCGCACGCGTGACGCCGCCCTGAGGCCGTGCTTCACCCACACCCGCGACTGTGGTACCACGCTGGCGCATAGGATTCGCCCACAATCTCAATTGGGCACGATCATGATGGGCGCGTCGATGACCGATTCTCCACTGCGGCTGCTTGTCGTCAACATCGCTGCGGATGCCGCGAATGAGTTGACGCGCCGACTGTCGATCATCGCCGATGACATGGTCGTGCAAGCCGACACCCTCGCGGCGGGGGCCGCTCTGCCCCCGGAGGTGGAGGATTTCGACCTCGTGGTCATCGACACGCGCGGTGATGCCGGCACGGCGTTCCGGCTGTTTGCCGATGTTCGACGTCGCGCTCCGGCCACGCCGATCGCCGTGGCGACGGCGACCGGGAGCGCGGGAGAGTCGGGCCACGACCCGGCATGCGCGATCGGCGATGGGCTGTTCCTGATCGATTCCGCCGTCACCGACGCGGCCTTCGAGACAGCGATCACGCGCGTCCTCACGACGATCCGGGAGTCCCGAGAGCGCTGGCGCGGCGACCTTGACGCGGCGCATCGGGAGCTTGCGGATCTGACGACCGCCTGCAGTCCCGCTCCCCTCGCGGCCTCGTCGCGCATGCTCGGTGGCCGGCCGCTGCGCGAATCCGCGCCCGAGCGGTTCAAGCGGATGAAGGCCGACTATCGGATGTTGCTGGACGAGGCCCTGGCGCTTCGCATCCGGGGCAACGATCAGGCCGACCGAGAGGAGCTGCAGGCGCTGGCCGACCGGCTCGGAACCTTGAACGCCGGCCCCCGAGACGTCATCGATCTGCACCGTCTGACGATCGCCGACATCGTCCGCGATCAACCGCCGCAGAAGGCCAGGGCGTACGTCGACGAAGGCCGTCTTGTGCTGATCCAGTTGATGGGGTACTTGGCGTCGTTTTATCGATCGCTGACGTGGGGTGGCAGGCGTGCCCCACAACCGAGGAGCCGGCCGTGGGCAAGTTCATCTTGAAGCTCTATGTCGCGGGGCAGACATCGCGGACGCGCCAGGCAATCCGCAATATTCACGAAATCTGCGAGCGCAGTCTTGGTGGCATGTACGATCTTGTCGTGATCGACGTTCTTGAGCGCCCGCAGTTGGCAGAAAACGAACGTATCCTGGCGACCCCGACGCTGGTCAAGGAACTGCCGCCGCCGCTGCGCAGGGTCGTGGGCGATCTTTCGGATCGGGAGCGCGTTCTCATCGGCCTGGATCTCTCCGTCCATGACGAGGGATCGGGCCCCATGGAAGATGTTCCAGAGGACTAGGCAAATATGAAACAAGTCCACCCTACCCTGGAAAAGGTCCCGACCTGCATCCCCGGCTTCGACTTCATTTCGGATGGCGGCCTGCCCAAGGGGCGAACGATGCTGCTGGCCGGCAGCTCGGGCAGCGGCAAGACCATTTTCGCCTGCCAGTTCCTGATCGAGGGGATCCGCAAGTGCGGCGACGGCGCGGTCTTCGTCACGTTCGAGGAGCACCCGGAAGACGTGCGCACCAACGTCCGGTCCTTCGGCTGGGACATCGACGCGTTCGAAAGCGCTGGCCAGTGGAAGTTCGTCGATGCCGCGCCCGACCCCAGCATCGAGGTGTCGATCACCGGCGACTATGACTTCGGCGCCCTGCTCGCCCGCATCGAGCACGCGGTCCGTGCGATCAACGCCAAGCGCGTCGTCCTCGATTCCCTCGGCGCCATCTTCGGCCACTTCCTCGACGGCGTTCGCGTGCGCCACGAGTTGTTCCGCATCGCGACAGCCCTGCGGCAGATGGGGGTCACGGCGCTGCTGACGGCGGAACGGACGGAGGAATACGGTGAGATCGCCCGCCACGGGATCGAGGAGTTCGTCGCCGACGGCGTGCTGATCGCCCGCAACGTCCTGGAGGAGGAAAAGCGGCGGCGGACCATCGAGATTCTCAAGATACGGGGAACCAGCCATCGCAAGGGGGAGTACGCCTTCACCATCATTCCGGGCGAGGGCATCATCGTCGTTCCGATTTCCGCGATCGAGTTGCGCCAGCGCTCCGGCGACATTCGCGTGACCTCCGGCAACGGCGAGCTCGATCAGATGTGCGGCGGCGGCCTGTTCCGCGATTCCGTGATCCTGGTGTCGGGGGCGACCGGCACGGGAAAAACCCTGATGGTGACGCATTTCATCGACGGTGGCGTCTCCGCCGGCGAACGCTGCCTGCTCTTCGCCTTCGAGGAAAGCCGCGAACAGCTCGGCCGCAATGCCAACGGTTGGGGCGTCGACTTCGAGCGCATGGAACACGAGGGCAAGCTCCGGATCGTCTGCGAGTATCCGGAATCGGCAAGCCTGGAAGACCACCTCGTCCGCTTCAAGGAACAGATCGACGACTTCAAGCCGGACCGTCTCGCCATCGATAGCCTGTCGGCGCTGGAACGCATTTCAACGATCCGCAGCTTCCGGGAGTTCGTGCTGGGCGTCACATCGTTCATCAAGCACAAGGAACTCACCGGGCTGTTCACGTCGACGACGCCGACGTTGACCGGCGGCACGTCGGTCACCGAGGCGCACATCTCGTCGATCACCGACACCATCCTGCTGCTGCGATATGTCGAACTGTTCGGCGAGATGCATCGCGGCATCACGGTGCTGAAGATGCGCGGATCGGGCCACGACAAGGACATCCGCGAACTGGTCATCGACGGCCGCGGCATGCACATCGGCGCACCGTTTCGCAACGTCGCCGGCATCCTCGCCGGCAACCCGATGCAGATTGCGGCCTCCGAGGTGGACCGCCTCGACAAGATGTTCCCGGCCGACCCGGGCCTCTGAGCCGGCGCCCGCGCCGTCCCGGAAGCGGCGGCGCGGGGGCGTGGTCAGTTGAAGGGCACGCTCAAGCATGATCGGGAGGGGGCCTGGGGCGAGAGATGGGATTTGAACCCACGACCTCCTGGACCACAACCAGGCGCTCTAACCAACTGAGCTACTCCCGCCGCCGCGGACGGACGACATACCCCC
>CAZBWP010000129.1:0-1625 GCA_964495295.1 uncultured Rhodospirillaceae bacterium
GGCCTCGATCCGCTCTACGTGGCCAACGAGGGCAAGCTCGTCGCCTTCGCTGCCGCTGCCGACGCCGATGCGCTGCTCGCCGTCATGCGGGCCCATCCCCTCGGCCGCGACGCGGCGATCATCGGCACCGTGGTCGACGATCCCCATCGCTTCGTCCGCATGGAGACCGCCTTCGGCGGCGAACGTGTCATCGACTGGCTCGCCGGCGAGCAGTTGCCGCGCATCTGCTGACGTCGCGTGGTCCGCTTCAGTCCTTGCCGGCCGATGGCTCGGACGTCTCGATCGCCACGCCGTCCTCGTCCCGGCCGGTCTCCCGCAAGAGCCGCTTCAGGTCGTTCCGGGTCTGGGTGACGAGTTCCGGGTCGGGCGGGGGAGACTCCCGCCAGATTTCCAGCGAGCGGCGATACATCGCCTCCGCCTGTTCATACTCCCGCCTGAGGTGATAGAGCTGCGCCAGGCGGACCGTCGAATCGGCAACGCGTTCATGCTGGGAGCCGAACGCCGCCTCGTCGATGGCGAGCGCCCGCGTGTACAGGGCCTCGGCGTCCTCCGGCCGGCCCTGGAACTCGTACAGTTCGGCGAGGTCGACCAGCGTCCGGGCCACCTGCGGATGTTCGGATCCCAGCGTTTTCTCCCAGATGCGGAGCGCCCGCTCGAACAGCACCACGGCCTCGGTTTCGTCGCCCTGTTCGTCGACCGCGTGGGCCAGATAGAAAACCGAGATGCCGACTTCGACGTGCTCCGGACCCAGGGTCTTCTCCTTGATCGCCAGCGCCTCGCGGTGCAACGCCGCGGCGCGCTCGAAATCACCCCGATCATAGGCGATCAGGGCTTGATTGGTGATGATGACGGCGACGTTGCGCCGCTCCGGATCGGACTCCCCCTCAAGAATCGTCCGGGCCCGTTCGAGCAGCCCATCGGCCTCGTCCAAACGGTCCTGGATGCGAAGAATCTCGGCCAGGTTGGTGAGCGTCAGGGCGACGTCCCGGTGGTCTGGTCCGAGCGCGGCTTCGCGGATTTCGAGGGCCCGCCGGACCAAGGGCTCTGCCTCGAGCAGACGGTCCTGCTCGCGGTAGAGCGAGCCGAGGCTGTTCATGGCGCTCGCCAGCCGCGGATCGTCGGGGCCGAGCGGCACGGCATAGTCCAGCGCCATCATCCACTGCCGTTCCGCTTCCGTCAGGTTGCCCCGCCGGTAGGCATCGAGTCCGGCGACCATCGCCCCCTGCCATGCCTCCGTCTGCGCGCGGGCGGGAGCGGCCACCAGCACGGAGGCGACGAGCAGCAGGGCGGCGGCGATCCCGCGTCGGCGGCTGCGGCATGGGCGCGCGGAAGACATCGGAGCACCGGGCGACGGCGACATGGGCGGGGGTCCTCGGTCAGGTGATCAGAGTTGCGCGGAAGTCGTTGACGTTGGTGAGCGTCGGTCCGGTCACCAACAGATCACCGAGTGCCGCGAAGAACGTATAGGCATCCTCGTGATCAAGGTGCTGGCGCGCCTCGATGCCGAGCGCCGCGGCGCGCGCCAGCGTGTCCGGTCGGACGATGGCGCCGGCGTTGTCCTCGACGCCGTCCAGGCCGTCGGTGTCGCAGGCCAGCGCATAGATCCCCGGATGCCCGTTCAGCGC
>CAZBWP010000129.1:1725-4067 GCA_964495295.1 uncultured Rhodospirillaceae bacterium
ACGATGCGGTAGCGGTCCAGCACGGCGCGGGCGTCGGCGAGCGTGGTGGGGTCGGCCAGCGTCGGCCCCGAGCCGACCACCGACATGTCGTCGCCGCCAACGTCGGCGATGAGCAGGGCCAGCACCGGTGCCGGCGCGGCGGCGAGCGCGAGGCGTCCGGCCTTGACCGCCGACAGATGCTTGCGCACGCAGTTGACCTCGGAGATCGTCGCCCCGGCCTCGACCAGCGCCGGATTGAGCGCCAGGGTCTCGCCGTAGTCGAGTCCGGGGGCGGGCAGCGCGAGCAGCGCCGAGGCTCCGCCGGACAGCAGTGTCAGCACCAGATCGTCCGGTCCGGCGCTGGTGGCGAGGGCCAGCATGCGCGTCGCCACGTCTTTGGCGATGCCCTGTGGCATGGGGAGCGTCGCTTCGATCACGTCGATGCAGCGTGTCGGTGCGCCATACCCTTCCAGGGTGACGACGAGGCCCTCGATCCGTGCCCTGTCGCCGGCCCGCGTCGTCCCGGGTTCGTCCAGCCACTGGCTTTCCACCGCACGCGCCATCGCCGCCGCCGCCTTGCCGGCGCCAAGCACGATGGCCCGGCCGCGCGGCGCTGGCGGCAGGTGCCGCGGCACCAGCTCGGCGGGGTCCGCCGCGGTGAGGGCGGCATCAAGCAGGCGACGCAAGACGGCGTCGGCATCGGCGATCATGGTGAGAATCCCGCACCTGTCAGTCTTCCCGCCGACCGTAGCAGAACGCCCGGGGGGTGGCGACGGAGACGATCCTCGCGTTCGCCGGCGCAATAGTTTACCTTTGATTTTCAAAGACCACCAGCGACGAGGGGATGATGAACCTGGAGGTGATCAGCCATGGGCCGAGGGGGCGGGCGCGACCGACGCCCTTGCTGTTCGTGCATGGTGCATACGGCGGCGCCTGGGTTTGGGAACCGCATTTCCTGCCGTTTTTCGCCGAGCGCGGCTACCAGGCCCATGCGATCAGTCTCCGCGGCCACGCCGGCAGCGATGGCCACGACTCGCTGACGACGACACGGCTCGCCGACTATGTGGCGGACGTCGAGGAGGTCGCCGCTTCGCTCCCGGCACCACCGGTGCTGATCGGGCATTCCATGGGCGGCATGGTGGTCCAGAAGTTGCTGCACCGGCGATCGTGGCCGGGCGCGGTGCTGATGGCCTCGGCACCGCCGCACGGCCTGCTCGGCAGTTGGCTCAACATGGCGCTGTTCAACCCCTGGCTCCTCTGGCAGATCTGGGCGGTGCAGACCTTCGGACCGGTAGCCGGCGACATTCGCGTGCTCAAGCGCGCGCTGTTCTCCGACGCGACTCCCGACGACGTGTTCTGGCGTTGGCTGCCGCGGTTCCGGTCGGAATCGCCGATGGTGGTGTTGGATATGCTCGCCCTCGACCTGCCGCCCTCGCGCTGGCAGGGCCGGGCGCCGGTGCTGGTGATGGGCGCCGAGCACGATCTGTTCGTCTACCCCGGAGCGTTGACCGAAACCGCCAAGACCTACCGCACGGAAGCCGAAACGGTCGCCGGCATCGGCCATGCGATGATGCTAGATGACGGCTGGCAGACCGTCGCCGAACGCATTGCCGCCTGGCTCGATGGCATCCCGGTCGGTGCCGCCGCCCGGGATTTGGCGGCGTGAGCGGGGGCGATATGCGATCGGTGCATATCGAACTGATCGCGCGGGAACCGAAGGGCGCGCCGCGGCCGACGCCGCTCCTGTTCATCCACGGCGTGTTCACATCCGCCCATATCTGGGAGCCGTTTTTCCTGCCGTTCTTCGCCAAGCACGGCTTCCGGGCGATCGCCCTCAGCCTGCGCGGCCACGGCGCCAGCGGCGGCCGCGACCGCTTGGCCACGACCCGGCTGCGCGACTACGTCAACGACGTCGAACGGATCGCCGGTGGTCTGGAGAGCAAGCCGGTGCTGATCGGCCATTCCCTCGGCGGCTTGGTGGTGCAGCACTACCTCAACCGGCGTCCCGTGCCGGCGGCGGTGTTGCTGGCGTCCGGTCCGCCCCATGGCATGGCGGCCAGGGCGATCGAAATGGCGCTGGCCAATCCAGTGCTGTTCCGCGACATGACGCTGCTGCAGAACCTCGGGCCCGGTGCGGCCACGTTGGAAGGAACCCGGCGGGCGCTGTTCCGCGACGACACGCCCGACGACTACATTCGCAAGGTGTTGCCGGACGCCCAGCCGGAATCCCACATGGCGGTGCTCGATGCCATGGGCCTCGATCTGCCCTCGTCGCGCCGGCGCACGGACATTCCGGTGCTGGTGCTCGGCGCCGGCAAGGATCCGTTCATCTCGCGCACCGCCGTCGAGATGACGGCGCTGAC
>CAZBWP010000129.1:4167-7095 GCA_964495295.1 uncultured Rhodospirillaceae bacterium
GCGCCGGCAAGGATCCGTTCATCTCGCGCACCGCCGTCGAGATGACGGCGCTGACATACGGTTCGCGCGCCGAGATCTACCCCGACATGCCCCACGCGATGATGCTGGATCAGGACTGGGAGCAGGTCGCCACCCGCATTCTGGAGTGGCTGGAGGCGACGCTCGCCGGCGGCCCCGCGGCGAAGCCAGCGAAGGCGTAGGGCGGGCGCCACAACCGGAGACGGTCACGTGACGCGGTCGCGCGATCGCCGGGTGGTCAGCCAGGCGGCCAGGCCGGCGAGACCGAGGATGTAGCCGAGGCCGCCGAGCACGTCGCGCCATTGCACCCGATCCTCCTGCGCGTTGAGCTGTTCGCGGAGCGGGACGATCTGGCGCGCCACCGCCATCTCGACCAGGGCCTCGATGGCCCGCGCGTCTGGCGGCGACTTTTCCGCATGGGCCCTTGGACCTTCGGCCGCATGGGCCTTTGGACCTTCGGCCGCATCGGCCGTCGCAGTTTTCGCGGCAGGGGACGACGGCAGGCCCCCGCCCAACTGCTCGGCTGGGATGGTCACGCGGGCCACGTGTCCATCGCCCGAGTCGGCGACGATCAGAAGATCGGCGCGCAGCTTCGGCGTGAAGCGGAATCGCCCGTCGCCGTCCGTGGCCACCGTCGCCACCGGCCTGCCATCGCCGGTTTCCACGGTGACGACGGCGCCGGCAGCGGCGGCGCCGCCGACGAAATAGACGGTGCCGTCGACGTGACCGTCGATGACGGTGGCGAAGACCTTGAGCTTGTGGGCGAAGGCCGGGGCGGCGATGAGGACCGAGGCGAGAGCGACGGCGAAAGCGCTCGCCGCAAGCCTACCCATGCACCAGCCGCTCCACGCCGAGCATGTCGGGCTTGACCTTGGTCAGGAAGCCGAGCGCCGCCGCGGTGACGGCGGCTTCCACGACCATCAGCGGGGCATACGTCGCCGCGACCACGGCGAGGGTAGGCAGGTACTCGGAGCCGCTGAGCGCCAGTGCCAGGCAGAGCAGCGCCGCGGTGGCCGCCGTCGCCAGGCCGCCGGCGAGACCGCCGATGAGGATGGCGTGGCGCGTCTCCCGCACCCGGCGGAGGGCCGGCGCCAGCAGACCGGCCACCAGCAGCGCCGGCAACGCCAGCGTCACCGCGTTGACGCCGAGGCTTGTCACCCCACCGAAGCCGAAGAATGCCGCCTGCAGGACCAGGGCGACCAGGATGGCGGGCGCCGCGATCCCCCCCAGCACCAGGCCCATCAGGCCGTTCAACAGCAAGTGTACGCTGGTCGGCCCGACGGGGAGGCTGATCAGCGAGGTGACGAAGAAGGCCGCCGACAAGACGGCCGTCGGCGGAATCCGGTCGGGATCGAGCCGCCGCAGTCCGGCGGCGACGATCGCCGCGGCGATCAGTCCGCCGCCGATCAGCACGGGGGCGGAGAGAACGCCATCGGGAATGTGGGCCATGGGGCGGGGGATCCGATCTCTGGCTACTTCATGTCGACGGCGCGGACCCACATCAGCCCGCCCAGTTCCACAGGAGCGGCCTCGCCGTCCGGGTTCGGCAGCGTCTGGTCACCCTCAATCAGCGCGGCAAACCCCCACCAGCCGGCGCGCGGCAGGGCATAGGCGAAGATGCCGTGGGCATCGGCGCGGATGACTTGCGTGATGAACGCGGCGGCCGGCGCCTCGACGCTGCCATCGTTCATCCATTCCACCTCGATCTCGGCGAACGGCACCGGCTCACCGCTGCGTTCGACGACACCGCGGAACAGGTTGCCGGTCCACAGCCCATAGGGGCGGACCAGCGGCCGGATCTCCACGGGAAAGCCGATGCTGGCGTCCCAGCCGTCGCCCCACTCGAAGCCGTCGACCACGACCTTCGTGTAGTGGATGATCATCTTCCCCTCGGCCGGCTCCCAGTAGGGCTGCGGCTCGACGAAGAAGACGTAGTTGCCGGGCTGGCTGACCCGATACGCGCTCCGCCAGGCGCTCTTGCCGTCGATCGGGCGCGGCTCCAGGCGGTCCCGCAGGTCCTCGACGCCGGCGGGGCCGAGAACGCCGAAGCGCGCCGGCATCGCCATGTCCATGGCCGGACCGCGCTCCATGGGGTGGGTGAAGACGAGTTCGACGATGAGGGCCGCGCCGGCGGCGTCCACGACCACATCCGTCGATGGCAGCAGCACCTGGAAGTGCGCGTTTGCCGCTGATCCAGCCGCCACGGAAAGGGCGAGCGCCGCGGCGGCAATGACCGCCTTGTCCATGATCCCGCCCTTGCTCCCGATGATCGAACCGCGCCGGCATGCTACCATGAAATCGCGATTCAGTAAGAGGAATATTCATAAGGTAATACTCCCGGGCGAGAGGGTCCCCAATGGAACGGATCACGGTGACCGTTGACGATGATCTGCTCGAGCAGTTCGACCGGTTCATGGAGCGGCGCGGCTACGCCAACCGCTCGGAGGCGGTGCGCGACATCATCCGCGCCCACCTGGAGAGCGAGCGCCTCGACACGCAGGCGGCGCCCCATTGCGTGGGCTGCCTCTCCTACGTGTTTCGCCATGAGGAGCGGGAGCTCGCCCGGCGACTGACCAGCGCCCAGCACGGGCATCACGACCTGGTGCTTTCGACCCTGCACGTCCACCTCGACCACGACAACTGCATCGAGGCGATGATCCTGCAGGGCGAGACCGCGCGTTTGCGCCGTTTCGCCGACTTGGTGATCAGCGAGCGCGGGGTCCGCCACGGCTCCCTGCAACTCGTCCCCATCGACCTGCAGGTGGACGAGCACGCCCACGGCGATCCCGGCGCGGTGGCTCCCCACCGTCACAGCCGGCCGGCGACGTAAGGGCGCGGTTCGATCGGCTCTCGCTGCGGCGACTCCCGGACGCCTTCCATTTCGCGGCCAATTCGTGTATGATGCAAGCA
>CAZBWP010000130.1:0-1972 GCA_964495295.1 uncultured Rhodospirillaceae bacterium
TTCGAGGTGACGTCGTAGACGACGCGGTTGATGCCGCGCACCTCGTTGACGATGCGCGACGCGACGCGGGCGAGGAAGGCGTGGTCGAAGGGGAAGGTGTCGGCGGTCATGCCGTCGGTCGAGGTGACCGCCCGCAAGGCGCAGACGGCGTCGTAGGTGCGGGCATCGCCCATGACGCCGACGGTGTTGACGGGCAGCAGCACGGCGAACGCCTGCCAGATGGCGTCGTAGAGGCCGGCCAAGCGGATCTCTTCGAGGAAGATGGCGTCGGCCTTGCGCAGCACGTCGGCGCGGGCGCGGTTGACCTCGCCGAGAATCCGCACGGCCAGCCCTGGGCCCGGGAACGGGTGGCGGCCGACCAGGCTTTCGGGCAGCCCAAGCTCGCGGCCGAGTATGCGCACCTCATCCTTGAACAACTCGCGCAGCGGCTCGACCAGGGCCAGCTTCATGCGCTCGGGCAGGCCGCCGACGTTGTGGTGGGACTTGATGGTGACGCTGGGCCCG
Source organism: uncultured Rhodospirillaceae bacterium (assembly GCA_964495295.1). Lineage (GTDB taxonomy): Bacteria > Pseudomonadota > Alphaproteobacteria > Rhodospirillales > Defluviicoccaceae > CAZBWP01. Next base: position 505 of record CAZBWP010000130.1, read on the forward strand.
CCGTGGAAGGAGACGCTCTCGATGACATCCGGATAGAGCGTGCCCTGCGCCAGAAAGTCGGCGCCGCCCGCCCGCGACGCCTCCTCGTCGAAGACGTCGATGAAGGTGTGGCCGATGATCTTGCGCTTCTGTTCCGGATCGGTGACGCCGGCGAGGCGATCGAGGAACAGCGCGGACGCATCACGGTGGACGAGCGGGATGTTGTAGTGGCCGCGGAACAGCGCGACCACCTCGTCCGCCTCATGCGCGCGCAGCAGGCCGTGGTCGATGAACACGCAGGTGAGCTGTTCGCCGATCGCCTCGTGCAGCAGGACCGCGGCGACCGACGAGTCGACGCCGCCGGAGAGGCCGCAGACCACCCGCCCGCCGCCGACCCGCGCCCGGACCTTGGCGATCGCATGCTCGCGGAAGGCGGCCATGGTCCAGTCGCCGGAGCAGCCGGCGATGTCGTGGGTGAAGGCGCGGAGCAGCCGGCTGCCGTGCGGCGTGTGCACCACCTCGGGGTGGAACTGCAGCCCGTAGAAGCGCCGCGCGTCGTCGGCGATGGCGGCGAACGGCGCACCGTCGCTGACGGCGACCGTACGGAAGCCGGGTGGCAGTCCGGTCACCCGGTCGCCGTGCGACATCCAGACCGGTTCGTGCCCGCCCTTCGCCCAGACGTCGCGGAACAGCGGGCAGTCGTCGATGACGTCGACGTAGGCCCGGCCGAACTCGCGATGGTCCGAGGCCTCGACCTTGCCGCCGAGTTGAGCGACCATCGTCTGCTGCCCGTAACAGATGCCGAGCACCGGCCGACCGAACGCGAACACGGCCGGGTCGGCGCGCGGCGTGCCGATGTCGGCGACCGACGCTGGCCCGCCGGACAGGATCACCGCGCGTGGCGCGAACGCGTGCAGGAACGGCTCGTCGACCTTGGAAAACGGATGGATCTCCGCGTAGACGCCGCTCTCCCGCACGCGCCGGGCGATCAGCTGCGTCACCTGCGAGCCGAAATCGACGATCAGGACGCGATCGGTCATGGCGCCGACGCGATCCCCCGAGCGCCGGCCGGCGGTCAGATGCCCTGGGGGCCGCGGCCGATGGCGGCGACGCCGGTCCGAGCCTGTTCGACCAGCCCGAGCGGCCGCATCAGCTTGATGAAGGCTTCCAGCTTGGAGGCCTTGCCCGAGATCTCGAAAACGAACGACTCGCTGGAGGAGTCGACGACGCGCGCCCGGAAGATGTCGGCGATCCGCAGGGCTTCGACACGACGTTCGCCGGTGCCGTGCACCTTGACCAGCGCCATCTCCCGTTCCACCGCCTCGCCTTCGAGGGTGAGGTCGAGAACCGTGTGGACCGGCACCAACCGGCCGAGCTGCGCCTTGATCTGCTCGATGATCATCGGCGTGCCGGTGGTGACGATGGTGATGCGCGAGACGTGATGCTCGGGATCGGTCTCGGCCACGGTCAGGCTCTCGATGTTGTAGCC
>CAZBWP010000130.1:2072-6999 GCA_964495295.1 uncultured Rhodospirillaceae bacterium
ACGAGGACCATGCCCTCCTCGGAGATCGGCTTCTCGGCCTTGTCGGCGGAACTCAGCAGCATCTCGTTGTGCGCCGCGCCAGACGGGATCATCGGGAAGCAGTTCTCGGTCTTGTCGACGAGAATGTCGGCGATGACCGCCCGGTCGACGGAGATCATCTCCTTGATGACATCGTCCAACTCGCCCACCGACTTGGCGCGCAGGCCGACGGCGCCGAACGCCTCCGCCAGTTTCACGAAATCCGGCAGCGAGTCCATGTAGCTCTCTGAATAGCGGCCGCCGTGCAGCAACTCCTGCCATTGGCGGACCATGCCCATGTACTCGTTGTTCAGGATGAACACCTTCACCGGCAGCCGGTACTGGGCGATCGTCGACATCTCCTGGATGTTCATCATGATCGAGGCTTCGCCGGCGATGTCGATCACCAGCGCATCGGGGTGGGCGATTTGCACGCCCATCGCCGACGGCAGCCCGTAGCCCATGGTGCCGAGGCCGCCGGAGGTGAGCCAGCGCCGCGGCTTCTCGAATCCGTACAACTGTGCCGCCCACATTTGATGCTGGCCCACCTCGGTCGAGATGAACACGTCATCGCGGTGCTTCGTCAGCTCGAACAGGCGCTTCACCGCGTGCTGCGGCTTGATGATGTCGCTCCCCTGGCGGTAGGCGAGGCAGTCGCGGCCGCGCCAGGTGTCGATCTGCTTCCACCAGGCGGCGAGGGCCTCGCGATCGGTCTTCAGGTTGTTGGCCTTCCAGACCGCGAGCAGGTCGGTCAGCACCTCGGACACGTCGCCGACAATGCCGATGTCGACCAGCACGTTCTTGTTGATCGACGACGGATCGACGTCGACGTGGATCTTCGTCGAGTCGGGTGAGAACGCCGTCAGCCGGCCGGTCACCCGATCGTCGAAGCGCGAGCCGACGGCGAACATGGTGTCGGCGCCGTGCATCGCCAGGTTCGCTTCGTAGGTGCCGTGCATGCCGAGCATGCCGAGGAAGCTCGGATGCGACGACGGCACGGCGCCGAGCCCCATCAGCGTCAGCGTGAACGGGAAGCCGGTGAGATCGACGAATTCGCGCAACAGCTCGGACGCGCGGTCGCCGGAGTTGATGACGCCGCCGCCCGCATAGATGATCGGCCGCTTGGCGCCGGCCAGCGCGAACGCCGCCTTGCGGATGGCATCGGGGTCGCCCTTGGTGCGCGGCTTGTAGGTGCGATGGGACACCTCCTCCGGCGGCACGTAGGTGCCGGTGCCCTGGGCGACGTCCTTCGGCAGGTCGATGAGCACGGGTCCGGGCCGACCGCTGCGCGCCACCAGGAAAGCCTCGTGGATGGTGCGCGCCAGATCGTTCGTCTTTTTCACCAGATAGTTGTGCTTCGTGCACGGTCGGGTGATGCCGGTCGTGTCACACTCCTGGAAGGCATCGTTGCCGATCAGGTGCGTCGGCACCTGACCGCAGATGCAGACCAGCGGCACGCTGTCCATCAGCGCGTCGGTCAAGCCGGTCACCGCATTGGTGGCGCCCGGCCCGGAGGTCACGAACACCACGCCCACCCGGCCGGTGGAGCGGGCAAAACCCTCGGCGGCATGCACCGCGCCGCCTTCCTGGCGCACCAGCACATGGCGGATCGCGTTCTGTTTGAACAATTCGTCATAGACCGGGAGGATGGCCCCACCTGGATAGCCGAATACGTCCGTAACGCCCTGATCCACGAGCGCTTTCAAAACGATTTGTGCTCCGGTCATCTGGTCGTTGGCCATGGGGTCCATCTCTCTCTTACTGCGGGGCTCGGCAGAGCCGTCAAAGGAAGTGCCATGTGACGCGTCGTCTCGCGGCTTAACGAGTTGACCCGGCAACGCGCCGGGCCGGGCACCCTTTAGACGCTCACGGCGCCTCGGTCAACAGAAACTGGCGAATGAACGAAAAAATTTCTCCCTGAAAGCTTTCTGAATATTGCGCGCCGATCGTCAAATCGCCGGTAACCCGGTGCCGCAGCCACGTCATTTGGCGTTTCGCGTAGGTCCGGCTGGCCCGTTTCGCGGCGTCCGCCGCCAGCGCGAGGGAGGCCTCACCGCGGAGCGCCGCCGCGATCTCCCGCACGCCAACCGCCTTCATCGCCGGCAGGCGGGGATCCAGATCGAGCGCCAACAGCGCCCGCACCTCGTCGACGGCGCCGCTCGCGAGCATGGCCTCGAAACGCGCATCGATGGCGGCATAGAGCGCCTCGCGGGGCGGCAGCAGCACGACGGTCGCGAACCGGGCGGTGACCGGGACGCCGGCCGGAGGCTGTCGCTGCCAGTCCGGCAGGGGGCGGCCGGTGGCGTGGGCCACCTCCCACGCCCGGATCAGCCGCTGACTGTCTGTTGCCGGCAGCCTTGCCGCGCTCTCGGGGTCGAGCCGGGCGAGGGCCTGCCGGAAGGTGTCGCCGCCGAGCCGCGCGTGCTCCGCCCGGGCGGCCGCACGGACATGTTCCGGGATCGCCGGCACCGGTGCGAGGCCGCGGGTCAACGCTTCCAGGTAGAGCCCGGTTCCGCCGACGACGATGGGCAAGCGTCCGGCCGCACGCGCGTCGGCGATCGCCGCTGTCGCCAGGCTCAGCCACCGGCCGGCCGAGCAGGCTTCGGCGGCCGGCAGCACGCCGAACAGCCGGTGCGGCGCGCGCGCCTGGTCCGCGGCCGAGGGCCGTGCCGTCAGCACCCTGAGTTCGCGGTAGACCTGCATGCTGTCGGCGTTGATGACGACCCCGTCGAACGCCTCGGCCACGGCCACCGCGAGCGTGGACTTGCCGCTGGCCGTCGGTCCGGCAAGGATCAGCACCGGTCGCGTGTCGCTCGACATGGCAGGTCCCGGCCGGAGGAGCGGTCGCGCGCCGCCCTGCCGCGGCTCAGCCGACGGCGGTCCCCTTCGCCTGGATTTTCGCCCAGGAGTCGCGCAGGCCGACGGTGCGGTTAAACACCGGCCGGCCGGGGCTGCTCCGTGGATCGAGGCAGAAATAACCCTGGCGCTCGAACTGCACCGCCATTCCTGGCGCGGCGTCGGCGAGCGCGGGCTCCAGCCGGCAGTCCTTGAGCACCTCCAGTGACCGCGGGTTGAGGTCGTCCAGAACGTCACCGTCGGCGCCGGGATCGGGGCGGGCGAACAGGTGGTCGTACAGGCGCACGTCGGCCGGCACGGCGTGATGGGCCGACACCCAGTGCAACGTCGCCTTGACCTTGCGGCCGTCCGGCGCGTCGCCGCCATGGGTCGCCGGATCATAGGTACAGCGAAGCTCGACGACCGCGCCGCCGGCGTCCTTGATCACCTCGCGGCAGGTGATGAAATAGGCCCAGCGCAGCCGCACCTCCCGGCCTGGCGCCAGCCGGAAGAACTTCGGCGGCGGCGTTTCGCTGAAGTCGTCACGCTCGATCCACAACTCGCGCGAGAACGGTACCGTCCGGCTGCCCGCCGCCGGGTCCTCCGGATTGTTGACGGCGCGGATGTCCTCGGTGCGGCCTTCGGGGAAGTTCTCGATGACCACCTTGAGCGGCCGCAGCACGGCCATCCGCCGCAGCGCCGCGCGGTTCAGGATCTCGCGGACACAATGCTCCAGCAACGCCACCTCGACGACGCCGTCCGACTTGGTCACGCCGACCCGCTGGGCGAAGTCGCGGATGGCGTCGGCCGGTACGCCGCGGCGGCGCAAGCCGGCGATGGTGGGCATGCGCGGGTCGTCCCAACCGTCGACCAGGCGTTCGCGAACCAGCTGCGTCAGCCGCCGCTTCGACAGCACCGTGTGGGTCATGTTCAGGCGGGCGAACTCGTACTGGCGGGGGCGCGACGGTACCGGCAGATTCTCGATCAGCCAGTCATAGAGCGGCCGATGGTCTTCGAACTCCAACGTGCAGATGGAATGGGTGATGTGCTCGATGGCGTCCGACTGGCCGTGCGCGAAGTCATAGGTCGGATAGACGCACCAGGCATCGCCGGTGCGCGGATGGGTGGCGTGCAGGATGCGGTAGAGGACCGGGTCGCGCAGGTTGATGTTGCCCGACGCCATGTCGATGCGCGCCCGCAAGACCCGTGCTCCGTCGGGAAACTCGCCGGCGCGCATCCGCCGGAACAGGTCCAGGTTCTCGTCGATGCCGCGGCCGCGCCAGGGACTGTCGCGGCCCGGTTCGGTGAGGGTGCCGCGGTTGGCGCGGATGTCGTCGGCGCTCTGGTCGTCGACATAGGCCTTGCCGGCGCGGATCAGGTGTTCGGCCCAGGCGAAGAGCTGTTCGAAATAGTCGGATGCGAAATACAGGTGCTCGCCCCAGTCAAAGCCAAGCCAGCGCACGTCGCGTTCGATCGCCTCGATGAACTCCTGCTCCTCCTTGACGGGGTTTGTATCGTCGAAGCGGAGGTGACAGCGGCCGCCGAACTCGGCAGCGACGCCAAAATTCAGGCAGATCGACTTGGCATGGCCGATGTGCAGGTAGCCGTTGGGCTCCGGGGGAAACCGGGTGACCACCGACGTGTGCCGCCCGGCGGCGAGATCGCCGCGGATGACGTCTCGAATGAAATCGCGACCGGCCGGTTCAATGGCCGCTTCGACCGTGTTCATGCAGCGCTGCTCCGTTGCGGATCCGCGCGGCGGCCCTCGTGGCACCGGCGCGCGCCCCCTAACTGCCAGAAACCGATCCTCTCGTCATTGGGAAAGGACACGGCACGCGGTGACCGGTTGTGGGCGGCGGCTCGGTCAGCCGCCGGCAGCCTCCAACAGCGTCTTGATGGCGCCGTCAATGAACAGCCTGGGCGCGCTGTTGCCGGCAACCAGCAGATTGAGGCCCATCGAGACGAACGGCAGCGCGGTGGTCACCGAGAACAGGCGCCGGCCCACCGTGCCGAGCGGCAGCGCCGGCAGCGCCGCGAGCTGATGGCGAAGCTCCAGCGCCTCGCGCAACGCCCG
>CAZBWP010000131.1:0-2017 GCA_964495295.1 uncultured Rhodospirillaceae bacterium
GGCGTGCCACGAAACCGCCCCATTCTGTTGAAACCTATGTTCTGCGATCCCGCTGCGCTGGCGCGCTCGGACACGTTCGGCGACCCCCCATGACCGTTCGTATCCCGGGCGGCAGGAGGCTCCCGCCGCACGCGTCAGGCTCTTCTCTTTGTCGCCCGGACAGACTTATGCACAAGATATAGTGTAGGCCGCATATATGGTGCTTTCTCTCCAAGACGATCGCGTATATGGTCTCGACACCGCATATGACGACGTTGTGCTCGAAACGGCACAACAGGTTGTCGTCGCGGGCAGGCAGCCTGTGCCGAGGAGCGAGACCATGCAGCAGAACGACTGGACCCCGGAACGGACCGCGGCGTTGATCGCGTTGTGGAATGAGGATCTGTCGACCAGCGAGATCGGGCGACGGCTCGGTATCACGAAGAACGCGGTGATCGGCAAGGTCCACCGCCTGGGCCTGCAACAGCGCCGGCCGTCACCGAAGGCCAGGATCGAGGTGCTGGACGTTCTGCGGCTGGATCGCCTGCGCCCCGGCATGTGCAGTTGGCCGATCGGCGAACCGAACGAGCCCAACTTCCACTTCTGTGGCGAGCCGATCGTCGAGGGAAAACCCTACTGTGCCTCCCATTGTGCGAAAGCCTACGTCAAGGTACGCGACCGCGCCGACGCGGTCGCCGAAGACACGCCCCGCCGTCGTTCCTCCGGGTAGACGCTCACAACCGGAGCGGTCGGACGGACGGCAGTGTCGTCGCGCTGCCGACCTGCGGCCCGATCAGGCGCCGATCCGGATCGGTTCCGCGTGCGCGGCGGACCAGCCGGCGGCTGTCCCCCACAACTTCTCGAGGGCGTAAAACGAGCGCACCTCGGGCCGGAACAGGTGGACGACCACGTCGCCGGCGTCGACAAGCACCCAGTCGCAGTGGACTTGGCCTTCGACGCTGACACCGCTCACGCCGGCGCGCTTCAACCGTTCGCGCAGGTGCTCGGTCATCGCCCCGACGTGACGCTGGGACGTCCCGGAGGCGACCACCATGTGGTCGGCGATGTTGGTTTTTCCCGCGAGATCAATGACGACAACGTCGAGAGCCTTGTCGTCGTCGAGAGAGGATTGAACGACCGACAGCAGGCGATGACCTGCCTCTGGTCTATGATACATCATCGTTTGTATGGCTTCGATTCCCTCGTTGGTTGAGCCGCCCTGTCGCCATCGTCGCCGGATCAGTCGGCCCGGCGCGCCCTGATCGATGTCGCCGACGCTGCGTGGGCACGTCCGTGCAGGAATGCCCAGGCCGGGGGATCGGCATCCGCCAGCCACCGCCAGTTCCAGCCCGGCACCCGTGCCTCGGCGAACCGCCGCGCCGCCACCGACGACAACGCTCGCAAAGAATAAGTAGGCCTGGGGAAAACCGCAATGGGCACCAGCCGGAACAACCGCTCCCACTGTTTCCATTGGTGAATCTGCAGCAGATTGTCGGCCCCCATCAGCCACACGAAATTGGTGCCCGGGAATCTCCGAAACAGGGCGGCGAGGGTGTCAACGGTGTGCACGGTCCCGAGTTCGCTCTCGATGTCGGTCACCCGGATACGGGGGTGATCGGCGACCGTCTCGGCACTGGCAAGCCGCTGCGCCAGCGGTGCCATATCGGCCCGGTCCTTCAATGGATTCTGCGGCGACACCATCCACCACACGCTATCGAGGGAGAGGCGTCGCAAGGCTTCCAGCGAGATGTGGCGGTGCCCGGCGTGGGCCGGGTTGAACGAGCCGCCGAGCAGGCCGATGCGCCGACGGGCCGGCGAGCGGCGGCGGGCCGGCGCGCCCGGCGCCGCGCTTACGGTCGGCACTGGCCGTCGCCACGGACGACGTATTTGAAGCTGGTCAGCTGCTCGACGCCGACCGGGCCGCGCGCATGCAGCTTGCCTGTGGAGATGCCGATTTCCGCCCCCATGCCGAACTCGCCGCCGTCGGCGAACTGGGTCGACGCGTTGACGAGCAGGATGGCGCTGTCGAGCCCGGTGA
>CAZBWP010000131.1:2117-6962 GCA_964495295.1 uncultured Rhodospirillaceae bacterium
CTGATCCGCTCGATCAGCGACTTGCCGCCGCGTGGCACGATGACGTCGATGGTGTCGCTCATGGTCAGCATCGTGCCCACCGCGGCGCGGTCGGTGGTCGGCACCAGCTGGATGGCGGCGGCGGGCAGGCCGGCGGCGATCAGCCCGACGCCGAGCGCGTTCATGATCGCCGACGACGAGTTGAAGCTCTCCGAGCCGCAGCGCAGGATCGCCGCGTTGCCCGCCTTCAGGCACAGCCCGCCGGCGTCGGCGGTGACGTTCGGGCGCGACTCGTAGATCACGCCGACCACGCCGAGCGGCGTGCGCACCCGGCTGATCCGCAGGCCGTTCGGACGCTGCCAGGCGGCAAGGACGCTGCCCACGGGATCGGGCAGGTCGGCCACCTCCTCGAGGCCGCGGGCCATCGCTTCGATCCGCGCATCGTCCAGCGCCAGCCGGTCGAGCATCGCCTTCGACAGCCCCTTCGCCTCCCCCGCCCGCATGTCCTGGGCATTGGCGGCGAGCATTTCGGCAGTCGCGCCGCGGATCGCCTCGGCGCTGGCGCGCAGCGCCCGGTTCTTGGCGTCAGAGGAGGCGGCCGCCAGCACCGCGGCAGCGGCACGGGCGGCTTGCCCGATGCCGCACATCATGTCCTCGATGCTGTCGATGCGGCCGGTTCTGTCCAGGCTCATGGCGTGCTGCGTCCCTCGATCCGCCCCGGCCCCGATCAGCCGAGGGCCAGATCGTCGCGGTGGATGATCTCGTCAGGGCCACGGTAGCCGAGCCGTTCGGCGATTTCGACGGTTTTTCCACCGATGATCCGCCGCGCATCGTCGGCTGCGTAGGCGACAAGTCCGCGCCCCAGGTCGCGGCCGTCGCGGGTCCGGACGATGACCGCATCGCCTTTGTCGAACGCGCCCAACACCTCGACAACCCCCGCCGGAAGCAGGCTCTTACCGGCAGCGAGGGCGCGGGCGGCCCCTTCGTCGATGATCAGCGTCCCGGCTGGCTTCAGGGATCCGCCGATCCAGCGCTTGCGGGCGGTCTGCGGGCTCGCCTGGGGCAGGAACCAGGTGCACCGCGCACCGTCGGCGATGCGGGCGAGCGGATGCGCCTGCTTGCCATCGGCGATGACCATGCGACAGCCGGCGGCGAGCGCAATGCGCGCGGCGGCAAGCTTGGTGACCATGCCGCCGGTGCCGTAACCCGGCGCGGCGGTGCCGGCGACGGCCTCGATCTCGGCCGTGATCGCCCGCACCTCCGGGATCAGGGTCGCCGAGGCGTGGGAGCGCGGGTCGGCGGTGTAAAGACCATCGATGTCGGAGAGCAGCACCAGGGTGTCGGCACCGACCATGGCAGCGACCCGCGCCGCCAGCCGATCGTTGTCGCCGAAACGGATCTCGTCGGTGGCCACCGTGTCGTTCTCGTTGATCAGCGGAACGGCACCCGCGCGGAGCAGCGTCGTCAGCGTCGCCCGCGCATTGATATAGCGGCGGCGGTCCTCGGTATCGGACAACGTCAGCAGCACCTGGGCGACGGTGGTGTCCCAGACGGCGAGCGCTTCCTGATAGGCGTGGGCGAGGCGGATCATCCCGGTGGCCGCCGCCGCCTGCTTCTCCTCCAGGCGCAAGGTGCCGTTCGCCAGCGCCAGGTGCCGGCGGCCGACGGCGATTGCGCCCGACGAGACCAGCAGCACCTCCTGACCGCGCGACCGCGCCGCCGTCACATCCTCCGCCAGCGCCTGCAGCCAGGCGCGTCGGATGGTGCCCCGCTCCTCGTCGACCAGGAGCGCCGAGCCGATCTTGACGACCAGCCGCTTGCCGGCGGCGAGCGACGTGCTGTGCCGTTCGGGGCTCATGGCACGGTGGGCATGACAGGCGTCGAAGCCGAGGCGTCCGTTGCGCGAGCCCGGCTGATGCAGGCCGCCGCGGCGCGCAGCACTTCGCTGACCCCGGCACCGCTCACGCCCGAGGCGACCATCACCGGCCCGCCGGTGGCGGTCATCAGCGCGGCGCGGCGCTCGGCGATCTCGGTTTCGGTGAGGGCGTCCGCCTTGGTGAGGACGACGACTTCCGGCCGCGCCGTCAGCGCGGCGCCATAGGCGGCCAGTTCCTGTCGCACCGTCCGGTAGGCGTCGTCGACATCGGCCCGGGTGCCATCCACCAGATGCAGCAGCACGCGGCAGCGTTCGATGTGCCCCAGGAACCGCGTGCCGAGGCCGGCGCCGGCGTGGGCTCCTTCGATCAGCCCGGGAATATCGGCCAGCACGAAGGTGTCACCGTCCACCTCGACCACCCCCAGATTGGGATGCAGCGTGGTGAACGGATAGTCGGCGATCTTCGGCTTGGCGTGTGACACGGCGGCGAGAAAGGTCGACTTGCCGGCGTTGGGCAGGCCGACCAGGCCGGCGTCGGCGATCAGCTTCAAACGCAGCCAGATCCAGCGCTCCTCCCCGGCCTCCCCCGGCTCGGCGCGGCGCGGCGCGCGGTTGGTCGACGACTTGAAGCGTGTGTTGCCGCGTCCGCCACGCCCGCCGCGCAGCAGGGCGACGCGCGTCCCCGGCTGGGTCAGGTCGGCCAGCCGGATCGTTTTGCTTTCATCCAGGATCTCGGTCCCGGCCGGCACCCGCAGCACCACGTCCGTGCCATCCGCACCGGTGCGGTTGCTGCCCTTGCCGTGTCCACCCCTGGCCGCCTTGAAGTGCTGCTGGTAGCGGAAGTCGATCAGCGTGTTGAGGCCCGGCACGCAGGCGACGATGACGTCGCCGCCCCGTCCGCCATCACCGCCGTCGGGACCACCGAACTCGATGAACTTCTCCCGACGGAAGGACAGGCAGCCGTTGCCGCCGTCACCGCTGCGCACATAGACCTTGGTTTCATCGAGGAACTTCACAGACCCGCTTCCTACGACGTTCACCGGCCATCGCCAACCGGGTTTTCAGCCGTTTGGGACGCGCCATGCTCCGGCGACACCGCACGAAAAAAGGGGAACGGCCGCCCGTTCCCCCTGCCCTCGGCGGCCGCTGGACCGCCGGTCAGCTTGCCGGTTCGACGGCAACGAACTTGCGGCCCCCGCTCTTGATCATGAACTTCACCTGGCCCTCGGCCAGCGCGAAGAGCGTATGGTCCTTGCCCATGCCGACGTTGGGGCCCGGATGGAACCGGGTGCCGCGCTGGCGCACGATGATGTTGCCGGGGATGACGATCTCGCCGCCGAACTTCTTGACGCCGAGGCGCTGGGCCTGGCTATCACGGCCGTTGCGCGAGCTGCCACCCGCCTTCTTGTGAGCCATGATGCGTTACTCCTTTGGCTTGTCGTCGCTCTCGGGGGCGTCGTGGAGGTCGGTCGCCGTCGCTTCCGGCGCGATCGCCGCGGCCTCGCCCGGCACGGGCGCGGTCTCGACCGTCGCCGGCGCCGCGGCAACCGCCTCGTCGAAGCCCTCGGCCGCGATATCGGTGATGCGCAGCACCGTCAGGTGCTGGCGATGGCCCTTCAGGCGACGATGATTCTTGCGACGCTTCTTCTTGAAAATGATGACCTTGTCGGCCCGCATGTGCTCGACGACCTCGGCGAGCACCGTGGCGCCATCGACCATCGGCGTGCCGACCAGCGGTGCCGCGCTGCCGCCGCCAATCATCAACACATCACCCAGGGTGACGGTCGCGCCCGGCTCGGCCGTCAGTTTCTCGACCGAGATGCGGTCGTTGGGCGCAACGCGATACTGCTTTCCGCCGCTGCGGACCACTGCGTACATGACTCGACCCTCGAAAGCCTCGGCTGAGCACAAAACAGGCGCGCGCTCCCGACGGATGCCGGCCAGCGCGCGAACGGTTTTGTAACCGCCCGCCCGGCCCCCTGTCAACGTCTGCAATGCTGCGCCCGTCGAACTCTTCGGCACCACGCCCGACCGGGGCCAGACCGGCCGGGCCTCGCGGTCTCGCTGGCGCCCTATTCCGCCGGCGCGGCCGATGGCGAGGAGGCCGGCGGCGCCGGTCGCGCACCCTGTTTCGCCTTGGTCTCTTCATACCAGGCGCTGTGGTGTTCCTTGGCCCAGTTTTCGTCCACGTAGCCGGACGTCATGGCGTGGATCGAGTCTTCCATGCCGATGGAGCCGATGTAGATGTGCGCCAGCATCAGCATGCAGAGCACCTGCGAGGCGGTGCCATGGATCGCCTGCATCCATTGCATCTGCTCCAGCGTCGCCCATTGGAAGGGAAAGAGCAGGTTGAGACCGGTGACCGACAGCACCAGGCCGCCGCCCATAACCATCCAGAACACCGTCTTCTGACCGAAGTTGAACTTCGCCGCCGGGGGATGTTCGGTTTCGAAAAACAGCCCCCCACCCTTCTTGATCCAGCCCCAATCGTACCGGTCGGCGAGATTGTCCTTCACCCACAGAACGAAGATGATGACGAGGCCGAGCATGAAGGCGAACGCCACGTAGTTGTGCACGTACTTGCCGAGCTGGGTGAGTGCGGCAAACGTCTCCTTACCCACCAGCGGCAGGACGACATGCTTGCCATACAGCATGTTGACGCCGGTGACGGCGAGAATGATGAAGGAGCCGGCCGTGAGCCAATGGCCGAACCGCTCCATCGCGTTGAATCGCAGGACCTTCCGGCCCGACTTGCCGTGCGCGATCCGCACCGTGCCGCGCAGCATGTAGAAGCCGAAGATCACCAGAAACATGACCCAGAAGGCGGCGGCGCCGACCCAATAGATCGGACCGTTACGCCAGGCGCGCCAGTTGTCGCCCTCCGACTGCACGAGCATGGCCGCCTTCTGGTCGGGGATGGAGACGGTGCCGGTGACGCCGTGGCGGATCTGTCGCCACATCTCGGCGTCGCTCATGCCGCCGCGTGACGC
>CAZBWP010000132.1:0-2927 GCA_964495295.1 uncultured Rhodospirillaceae bacterium
TCCTGATCGCCGCGGAATGCATCGGCGACGCCCGCTGGTTCATCGACAAGGCGACGACGTATGCCCGCGAGCGCGTGGTCTTCGGCCGGCCGATCGGGCAGAACCAGGGCATCCAATTCCCGATCGCCCGCGCCTATGCCGCGAGCGAGGCGGCGAGCCTGATGGTCGACAAGGCGGCGGCGCAGTTCGATGCGGGAGCCCCGTGCGGCCCGGAAGCCAACATGGCGAAACTGCTCGCCGCCGACGCCTCGTGGCAGGCCGCCGACATGTGCCTGCAGACCCACGGCGGCTTCGGCTTCGCCGAGGAATACGATGTGGAACGCAAGTTCCGCGAGACCCGGCTCTATCAGGTGGCGCCGATCTCCACGAATCTGATCCTGGCCTATCTGGGCGAGCATGTGCTCGGGCTGCCGAGGTCCTACGGATGAGCCTGCGGATGTGTGGACGGGCCGACCCTGCGATCCCCCAGGCCGATGCCATCGTCGTGCTCGGCGCCGCGCTGCGCTTCTCCGGCGAACCGGGCTTCGCGCTCGTGCGCCGTCTGGAGCACGGGGTTCGCGTGCTGGAGCGGGGCCGGGCACCGTGGCTGGTGCTGTCGGGCGGAGTCGTCGGCGCGCCACCCTCCGAGGCCCAGGCGATGGCCGACCTGGCGCGTGCCCGCGGCGTCGACGCCGGGCGCATCATCCTTGAGGAGCGCTCGCGCAATACCTTCGAGAACGCGCTCCACACCGGTCGGATCATGCGTGCCCGTGGCTGGGCGCGCGTCGTCGTGGTCACCGATCCCTTTCACATGCCGCGCGCCCTGTATGTCTTTCGCCGGCTCGGCCTCGAAGCCGCGGGCGACGCGGTCGAGGGGCGCGGCGGCGAGGACCGGCTCGGCTGGTACGGCGCGTGGCTGCGCGAGCCGGCGGCGTTCGCCAAGTGTGCCTGGCTGTTCCGGATCGGTCGCCACAAGCCGCTCGTCGCGGCGGTGTGGGGGACCTGAGCGGCGATGGACGCCGCGCCGCCGCTGCCGCTCGCCGGCGTCCGCGTGCTGGACGCGGCGACGTTCATCGCGGCACCCTATTGTGCTGCGATCCTGGGCGAGTTCGGCGCCGAAGTCATCAAGATCGAGCATCCGCAAGGGGGCGACCCGTTCCGCCGCTTCGGCACGCCGACCGAACGGCCCGACTCGACGCTCGCCTGGCTGAGCGAGGCCCGCAACAAGAAATCGGTCACCTTGAATCTCAGAGATCCCGAGGGTGCGTCGCTGTTCAAGCGACTGGCGATCAAGGCCGACATCGTCTGCGAGAACTTCCGGCCGGGAACGCTCGAGCGATGGGGCCTCGGCTGGCCGGTGCTGAGCGGGCTGAACCCCGGCCTCGTGTTGGTGCGGGTGTCCGGCTACGGCCAGACGGGCCCCTATCGCGATCGCCCCGGCTTCGCCCGCATCGCCCATGCGGTGGGCGGGCTCGCCCATCTCGCGGGCATGCCCGATGGGCCGCCGGTCACGCCTGGGTCGACCTCGCTCGGCGACTATCTCGCCGGCCTGTACTGCGCCGTCGGCGCCTTGGTGGCGCTGCTGCACGTGCGCGCCGGCGGGCCCGGACAGGAGATCGATATCGGCCTCTACGAGGCGGTGTTCCGGGTCCTGGACGAGGTCGCCCCGGCCTATCAGCGCGCCGGCATCGTCCGCGGGCGGGAGGGTGCCGGCACCCGCAACGCGGCGCCGCACGGCCATTTTCCGACCCGCGATGGCGAGTGGGTGGCGATCGCCTGCACCACCGACAAGATGTTCGCCCGCCTGGCCGAAGCGATGGAACGCCCGGACCTGGCGGCCGATGACCTGTTCGGACGTCAGGCGGCCCGCCTCGATGCCCGCGATGAGGTGATCGCACTGGTGGGCGCCTGGACCGGATCGCTCGATCGGGCCCAAGTGATGGCGCGCTGCCTTGCGGCGGAGGTGCCGATCGGACCGATCAACAGCATCGCCGACATTTTCGCGGATCCGCATTTCCGCGCGCGCGACGATCTCGTGTCCATCGAGGTGCCGGGATTGGGACCGGTGGTCGTGCCGTGCGTCCTGCCGCGCCTGTCGGCAACACCGGGGCGCATCGATTCGCTGGGGCCGGCGCTGGGCGCCGACAACGACGCGATCTATGGCGGCCTGCTCGGCCTTGACGGCGCCGAACGCCAGCGACTCCGCGCCGCCGGCGTCATCTGATGGCGGGGCACGGCGGCAGCCAACGCATGACGCACTTACGCGAGCATTTGTTGCACTGCATTGAACAGCTTTGCGTGTGAAGCCGTCGCCGCCACACGCCGCCCCATCCCGCCCGGCCGGCCAGCGATGGACTCGTCAAACGAGTGTGATATTTTTATCGCTTATATTGCAGTGCGTTATCGCGGGTTGCGCGGGTGAAGGCTGATCGGGCATGCGGCGGGACCTGGAAACGCGACTTTTAATTTGCACTCGCACCTCACCGCTATTATCTTCCCTGGTGTGCAGTGCAGCACGCGGCGCCCGTCGTGGGCTGACTGTGCATCTTGGACGTTTCCTCCCAAAACTAGGGCCGTGCTCGCACGGCCCCTTTTTTTGCCTGAACGCCCCCTGCCATGCGGCACGAGCCCGCCCGGCGGCGCGCTCAAGGGGCCGGCATGCACGCGCCGAAAAGCACGAAGCCGCCACGCTCGCCGGGCCACGTCGCGATCATCTCGCCGGTGCGGCCGTGGATGACGCCGCTCCACGTGCGCTTGTTGAGAATGCCATGCAGGTAGGTTCGCTCGTTGTCGTCGCTGCGCGCGAAACGGGTCAGCAGACGGCTGCCGTCGGGCCGGGTGCCGGTGATCTCCTCCTTCGCCCAGTCGACACGAAGGAACTGCGGCACGTTCCGCTCGACGGGCCGGGCGGACGTGCAATCGCCCGCTGGCAGGCACTTCTGAATCAG
>CAZBWP010000132.1:3027-6925 GCA_964495295.1 uncultured Rhodospirillaceae bacterium
CACCAGAGGGGTGACGGACCATCCAACATGCTGGCGCCGGCAGGAGCGACAGATGCCAGTCCGGTCAGGCAGGCGAGAACGGCAAGGCCGCGGCGACCCACGATGTCCCCCTCAGTTTCTGTCGTTGAGGACCAAAAGGGTACGACTGCCCGTCACCACCGGCAAGACCGTGAACGACCGTGGCGACGAGTCGTGCCCGTCGGAATGCGAAGGTTCAAGCGCCGGACATGCCGAGGGAACGACGGGCCTCGGGCGCGCCGACGGCATCGCGCTGGATCCAGCCGCCGCCCAACACTTGCTCGCCGTCGTAGAAGACGCAGGCTTGGCCCGGCGCGATGCCCGGGTGTGGCGCCTCCAGGATCACCTCCGCCATGCGATCGGCCAGCGGACGCACGGTGGCGGGAATCGGCGGCTGGGTGGAGCGCAGCTTGACGGTGAGGCGCTGGCCGTCGGCCGGCAACGGTTGATCGCCCAGCCAGTTGACGGCGCCGATGACGACGCGCCGCCGTTCGAGCGCCGCGGCCGGTCCGACAACGACCCGGTCGGTCTCCGGCTCGAGCCGAACCACGAACAGCGGTTCGTGGGCGCTGAGGCCGAGGCCCCGACGCTGGCCAACCGTGAAGTTGATGATCCCGTCATGGCGGCCGAGACGCTGCCCCGCGAGGTCAACGATGTCGCCGGGGCGGACACCATCGGGCCTGAGGCTTTCAACGATGCGGTCGTAGCGGCCCTCTGGCACGAAGCAGATGTCCTGGCTGTCGGGTTTGGCCGCGACCGGCAGCTTGAATCGGGCGGCGAGGTCGCGGGTCTCCGCCTTGCCGCGTTCCCCCAGGGGAAAGCGCAGCAGGCCGAGTTGTGCCCGGGTCGTGGCGAACAGGAAATAGCTCTGATCGCGGGCAGGATCGGCGCCGCGCAACAGCCGCGGGCCGGTCGGACCGGCGTGGCGGCGGACGTAGTGGCCAGTCGCCAGCGCATCGGCACCGAGGTCGCGGGCGACGCCCAGAAGATCGGAGAACTTCACCGTCTGATTGCAAAGCACGCAGGGAATCGGCGTCTCGCCGGCGACGTAACGATCGACGAAGGGCTGCACCACCTGCTCGCGAAAGCGCGCCTCGTAGTCGAGGACGTAGTGGGGGATGTGGAGCGCCGCGGCGACGCGGCGGGCGTCGTCGATGTCCTGGCCGGCACAGCACGCCTTCGGCCGGCCGACGGCGCGGCCGTGATCGTAGAGCCGAAGCGTGATGCCGACCACGTCGTAGCCCTCGTCCGCCAGCAGCGCCGCCGTGACCGAGCTGTCGACGCCGCCGGACATGGCCACGACAACGCGCGTGTCGGCCAAGGGCTTGTCGATGTCGAGGCTGTTCATGGCGCTGATATGGGCCGGCGCGGCGGCCCGGCAACGTTTAGGGGCCGGGGCGGCGGCCCGGCAAGGCTTCCGCTGAGGCCACGGGCGCACCATCAGAAGGCGTAACGGGCGCCGAAGACGAGATTGTGCGTGGCGAACTCTGTTTGGATGGCACTCCCGGTGACGTCCGCCATGTTCGGGTCCAGGGTGAAGACGTACCGGTACGATGCCTCCGCCGACCAATGGGCAGAAAACAGATAGGAAACGCCGGTGCCGACCTGGAAGGCCATCATCCAGGCGTTGTCGTCGATCATGGTGACGCGAGCCAGGGAGACGTTGTCGTAGATGATGTTGGCGATGCCGACCCCACCGATGATGTAGGGCGACCAGCGGCTGCCGGTCTCGAAGTCGTAGGCGAGATTGGCGGTCATCAGCAGCGCCCGGGCATCGCCCCCGGGCTCGCCGGTGCCGGGCGTGAGGCCCGGAACGTTGCCGGGGTTGCTGATCTGGATGTCGTTGACCGCGACCGTCTGATACCAGATCTGTCCTTCCGCCCGGAACCCGGACCGCCAAGCGTAGCCCGCCGCGCCGGCCAGAGTTGCGCCGTTGCCGAAATCGAGGGTTGCGTCGACACCGCCACTGACGTCGGCGTGCCGTGGGATCGCGAGCCCGAGCGATCCGGCCACATACCAGCGGTCGCGCGCCGCGGCAAAGGGCGCAAGCTCCGCCGCCGGTACGGCCGATGTGGCCTGCGGCGGCGCGGCGGCCGGCGCGACCGTGGGTGGCGCGGGCGTGGGTGACGCGGGCGTGGGTGACGCGGCAAAGGGATACGGTGCGCCGAGCAGCACGCCCACGTCGTAGGCGGTCGGGCCGGCCACGACGTCCGGCGCACGGGCAACCAGCGCCACCGTCACGGCGAGCACCATGGCTCCTGCCACTCCGCGCATTGCCCGCCCCCTCGCCTCGTCCCCGGTGTGCCGGTACCGGCTCAGTCGCCGACCATCATGTTGTGGGTTTCCGAAGGCAACGTCACCACCAGACCGTCCAGGTCTTCCGTCATGCGGATCTGACAGCCGAGGCGCGATGTCCGGGTCAGGCCGAAGGCGAGGTCGAGCATGTCCTCCTCCTCCTCCTTCGGTTCGTCCAGCCGGTCGTACCAGTCGGGGTCGACGATGACATGACACGTCGAGCAGGCGAGCGAGCCCTCGCAGGCGCCCTCCAGGTCGATGTCGTGGCGGTGGGCGATCTCCAGCACCGATAGCCCGACGGGGGCATCGACTTCCTGCCGGCTGCTGCCGTCCGCTGCGATGAAGGTCATCTTCGGCATGGCGACTGGCTTTCCTGTTCCTTGTCCGTGGCGTGCTTGGTGCGCGGGGAAGGCGGTGGGGGCGGCGCGAGCGGCGCGCGACCTCAGCCGGTCGGCAGCAACGTCCGGTCCGGAGTCGTGCCGGCGGTGAGAGTTGTAACGGCCGCGACGATTCGTTCAACCGCCACGTCGATCTCGGCCTCGGTGGTGAAGCGGCCGAGGCCGATGCGGAGGCTGGCGCGGGCGGCGGCGTCATCGAGGCCGAGGGCGCGCAGCACGTACGACGGCTCGATCGAGGCCGAGGTGCAGGCGGACCCGGTGGAGACGGCGATCTCCGGCGTGGCGGCGATCAGCGCCTCCGAGTCGACGCCCGGCAGCCGGATGTTGAGATTGCCGGGAACGCGATGCCGGGTGTCGCCGTTGATGGCGGCATCCGGCAGTGATCGCTGCAACGCCGCGAGCAGCCGGTCGCGCAGCCGCATCAGGCGTTCGCTTTCCGCCGCCATCTCGGCGCCCGCGATGCGGCACGCGCAGCCGAGCCCGACGCACAGCGGCGTGGGCAGGGTGCCGCAGCGCAGGCCCCGTTCCTGGCCGCCGCCGTCGATCAGCGGGATCAAGCGCACCCGCGGCCGCCGGCGCACATAGAGCGCGCCGATCCCCTTCGGCCCGTAGAGCTTGTGGCCGGAGATGCTGAGCAGATCGATGTGCATGGACGCGACGTCGAGCGGGATCTTGCCCACCGCCTGCGCCGCATCGGTGTGGAAGAGGACGCCCCGCGCCCGGCAGAGGGCGCCGATCTCGGCGAGCGGCTGCACGACGCCGATCTCGTTGTTGACCGCCATCACCGACAGTAGCGCGGTGCGATCGGTGATGGCCGCTGCCAGGCGATCCAGGTCGATGCGCCCGTTGGCCGAGACGGGCAGCACGGTGACCGCGAAGCCCTCGTTGGCGAGGCGCCGGCAGCTCTCCAGCACGCATTTGTGCTCGGTGGCGCAGGTGACCACGTGGTCGCGGCGGCCGCGCAGGAAGCGGGCGGCGCCCTTGATCGCCAGATTGTTGGACTCCGTCGCGCCCGAGGTGAACACCATCTCGCGCGCCTCGGCGCCGATCACCCCGGCAACCTCGGCGCGGGCGGTCTCCACCGCCGTGGCGGCATCGGTGCCGTAGGCGTGGCTGCGGGAATGCGGATTGCCGAACCGATCGTGGAAGAACGGCAGCATCGCCTCGACGACGCGCGGATCGGTCGG
>CAZBWP010000133.1:0-6877 GCA_964495295.1 uncultured Rhodospirillaceae bacterium
TAGTGGATCGGATCTGACGCTTGGCTCCCAAGCGTCAGATCGGTCGACCCACAGGGCGATTGACCCGTCGAGGGCGGCAGCCGAGCCGGCCGGCGTGCCGGTTGCACGGTCAGCGGGTGTCGCGGCGCGGTCATTCCCATCGGCGACGGAAGCTGGTAGCCTTGCGGGCATGCGTGATGACGACCTCGTTGCCCTCGCCCGGCGCATCGCCGACGCTTGCGAGCGATTGGCGCCGCCGGCGCCGCCGCCGTGTGATCTGGATGGTGCCGACGCCTTCGTCTGGCGGGCCGAGACGGGTCGCCTGGAGCCGGTCGCCGCGGTCAACCGGCTGGACCTGGACCTGCTGAAGGGGATCGACCGGCAGGCGGCGACGCTGCTCGAGAACACGCGCCGCTTCGCGGCCGGCCTGCCGGCCAACAACGCGCTGTTGTGGGGTGCCCGCGGCACCGGCAAGAGTTCCCTGGTCAAGGCCGTGCACGGCCGCATCCTCGACGACTCGCCCGCTGCCGTCGCCCTGATCGAGATCCACCGCGAGGACATTCCGTCCCTGCCGCGGCTGCTGGCGCTGCTGCGCCCATCGGACCGACGCTGCCTGCTGTTCTGCGACGACCTGTCGTTCGACGGCCAGGATGCCGCCTACAAGTCGCTGAAGGCGCTACTCGAGGGCGGCATCGAGGGGCGGCCGGACAACGTGCTCTTCTACGCTACCTCCAACCGCCGCCACCTGATGCCGCGAGACATGATCGAGAACGAGCGGTCGACGGCGATCAACCCGGCGGAGGCGGTCGAGGAGAAGGTCTCCCTTTCGGACCGCTTCGGGCTCTGGCTCGGCTTCCACGCCTGCGACCAGGACACCTATTTCGCCATCGTCGAGGGCTACGCCGCCTATTATGGGCTCGCTGTTCCGACGCAATCCCTGCGGGACCGGGCGCGAGCGTGGGCGATCGGGCGCGGCGCGCGGTCCGGCCGCGTCGCCTGGCAGTTCATCCAGGATCTCGCCGGCGAACTCGGCCGGCCGCTGTCGTAAAGAAGGAGTATTGATGTCAGAGATCCGTGTCGCCATGGTCACCAACGTTCGCCACTTCGTCGGCCTGCCCGTGGCCCGGGAATTGGCGGCGCTGGGACTGCGTGTCGTCTGCCATGACGCCAGCTTTGCCGATCCGGCGGTGTGCGCGGCCTTCGCCGCCGACCACGCGATGTTGAACGCGTTTCCCGAACGGGTTCCGGCGGACCTGGTCAGCCGCGCGACGCAGGAGCTCGGACGCATCGACGTGCTGGTCAACAACGACGCCTTCCCGGCGATCCGTGATCCCATCGAGGAGGCCGACCCCGCCGACTTCCGGGCGGCCGTGGAGGCGTTGATGATCGCGCCGTTCGCCATGACCCGGGCGGTGGTGCCGCAGATGAAGGAGCGCGGCGCCGGCAAGATCCTGTTCATCACCTCGGCGGCGCCGTTGCGCGGCCTGCCAAACTATTCGACCTACGTGGCGGCCCGCGGCGGCGCCAATGCACTGGTCGTCTCCCTGGCGCGCGAGCTCGCGCCGTGCAACATCCAGGTCAACGCCATCGCTCCAAACTTCGTGGAAAGCCCAACCTATTTCCCGCCAGAGTTGCTGGCCGACGCGGAGGCCATGCGTAAGATCACCCGCCAGATCCCGCTCGGCCGGCTTGCCAAGCCGGAAGAACTGGCGGCCCTCGCCGGGTTCCTTGCCTCCCCCCGCAGCGATTTCATCACCGGACAGATCCTGCCGTTCGCCGGCGGCTGGGCTTAGCCCGCGATACCCCTGCAAGTTTTGCGATTATCGCGCCTGGGGCCATTATCCCGCTTGCCAGGCATCGACAAGTGTGGCTTTTTACCGTCCAAACGGGCGCGTGGCGCCGGGGCGCATTCTCCTGACCCGGTGTCCAACGATCGCGCGAAACGCTAATCACTGCCTGCCCGCCCCGGTGGCGGTTCTGGCGGGGTGCCTTGGGAGGCAACGAATCGTCGCCATGACGGACCGCCCGGAGTCCGCGGCTGCGGCCGACACGTTTCCGAAGCTGCTGATGCGGAACGCCCGCGAGCGCGGCAATTCGCCCGCGATCCGCGAGAAGGACTTCGGCATCTGGCAAACCTGGTCCTGGTCCGAGGTGGCGGACGAGGTCCGCGCCATTGCGGCCGGGCTGGTGGCGATCGGCTTCAAGGCCGGCGACAAGCTGGCGATCATCGGCGACAACCGGCCCCAGCTCTACTGGGCGATCGTCGCGGCGCAGTGCGTTCGCGGCGTCCCCGTACCGCTCTATCAGGACGCGGTCGCGGACGAGATGCAGTATATCCTGGAACACACATCGGCGAGCTTTGCCGTGGTCGAAGACCAGGAGCAGGTGGACAAGCTGCTCGAAATCAAGGACCGCTGCCAGGATCTGAAGACCATCATCTTCGACGACCCGCGTGGCCTGCGTCACTACGATCAAAGCTGCCTCTACGCCCTGTCCACGGTCAAGGAAAAGGGCATCGCCTACATGGCGGAGCACCCGGGTTTCCTGGACGCGGAGATTGCCGCCGGTTCGGCCGGCGACCTCGCCATTCTGTTGTACACGTCGGGCACCACCGGCAAGCCGAAAGGCGTGATGCTGAGCTTCAGCAATCTCATCGAGACGGCGCGCAACGGCATCGAGCTTGAGGGCCTGACGGACAAGGAGGAGGTGCTCGCCTACCTGCCCATGGCCTGGGTCGGCGACAACATCTTCTCGTTCGCCCAGTCCTATGTCGGGGGCTTCTGCGTCAGCTGCCCGGAAAGCAGCCAGACGGTGATGACCGACATGCGCGAGATCGGACCCACCTACTTTTTCGCGCCGCCCCGCATCTTCGAGACGGTGCTCACCTCGGTGATGATCCGCATGGAGGATGCCGACTGGCTGAGCCGCACGATCTTCGACCTGTTCATGCGCGTCGCCCGGCGCGCCGGCATTCCGATCATGGAAGGCCGGCCGGTGCCGGCCTCCGACCGCGCCCTCTACTGGCTCGGCCGCTGGCTCGTCTACAAGCCGCTGATGGACACGCTGGGGTTCAGCCGCATCCGCGTCGCCTACACCGCCGGCGAGGCGATCGGTCCGGACATCTTCGACTTCTACCGGTCCCTCGGCATGAATCTGAAACAGATTTACGGCCAGACGGAAGCCGCCGTCTTCGTCACCATCCAGCCGGACGGCAAGGTCAAGGCCGATACCGTCGGCCTGCCGGCCGGCGGCGTCCAGGTCAAGATCACCGAGACCGGCGAGGTCATCTACAACGGCCCGGGCGTCTTTGTCGGCTACTACAAGAACGAGGAAGCGACCCGCGAAACGAAGACCGAGGACGGCTGGGTGCATACCGGCGATGCCGGCTTCTTCGATGCCGACGGCCAGTTGAAGATCATCGATCGCGCCAAGGATGTCGGCAGGCTGACCAATGGTGCGATGTTCGCGCCCAAGTATCTGGAAAACAAACTGAAATTTTTCCCGCACATCAAGGAGGCGGTGACCTTCGGCCATGAGCGGGACTATGTGGCGGCATTCATCAACATCGACCTGGAGGCCGTGGGCAACTGGGCGGAACGGCGCAACATGCCTTACTCCGGCTATACCGATCTCGCCGGTCAGCCGCCGGTCTATGACCTGATCCAGGACTGCGTGGAAAAGGTCAACGCCGACCTGGCCGGCGATCCGCACCTGTCGGGATCGCAGATCAAGCGCTTCCTGATCCTGCACAAGGAACTGGACGCCGACGACGGGGAACTGACGCGGACCCGCAAGGTCCGGCGCGGCTTCGTCGCCGAGCGTTATGCCGAGCTGATCGACGCCCTCTATTCGGATCGGGATCACTGCCCCATCGAGGCGCAGATGACCTTCGAGGACGGCCGCACCGGCACCATCCGCGCCGACCTGTTGATCCGCGACTGCCGGATGGTGGCGCCCGAACCGTTGCGCAAGGCGAGTTGAGGCCCGCGCCGTGACCTATCGCAGAAACATCGGCGACGTCATGCTGAGCGTCGACGCCATCTCGCTCAGCTTCGGCGGCGTGCGCGCGCTGAGTGACGTCAGCTTCGACGTCCGGCAGCATGAAATCCGCGCGATCATCGGCCCGAATGGCGCCGGCAAGAGCTCGATGCTCAACGTCATCAACGGCTTCTACCACCCGCAGCAGGGCACGATCACGTTCAACGGCAAGACCCGCAGCCAGATGCGCCCGCACGAGGCGGCCCGTCAGGGGATCGCCCGGACGTTCCAGAACATCGCGCTGTTCAAGGGCATGTCCACGCTGGACAACATCATGACCGGCCGCAACACCAAGATGAAGTCCAGCCTGATCGCCCAGGCCGTGTACTGGGGACCGGCGAAGCGCGAGGAGATCGCCCATCGCGAGGTGGTCGAGCGGATCATCGAATTCCTGGAAATCGAGGCGATCCGCAAGACGCCGGTCGGTCGGCTCCCCTACGGCCTGCAGAAGCGCGTGGAACTGGGCCGGGCGTTGGCCGCCGAGCCGGAACTGCTGCTCCTGGATGAGCCGATGGCGGGGATGAACCTCGAGGAGAAAGAGGACATGTGCCGCTTCATCCTCGACGTGAACGACGAGTTCGGCACGACGATGGTGCTCATCGAGCACGACATGGGCGTCGTCATGGACATCTCCGATTCCGTCGTCGTCCTCGATTACGGCCGCAAGATCGCCGACGGCACGCCGGACGAGGTGCGCGCCAACGAGGACGTGATCCGCGCCTATCTCGGCGTCGGGGACTGAGAGGGGCGGTGCCAATGACCATATGGCAACGGCGCGATCGAGGCGGGGAGCGAGCGCGTGTCTGACTGGCTGTTCTTTCTCGAAGTGCTGATCGGCGGTCTGTTGTCGGGGGTGATGTACTCGCTCGTCGCGCTCGGCTTCGTGCTGATCTTCAAGGCCTCCGGCGTGCTCAACTTCGCCCAGGGGGCAATGGTTCTGTTCGCCGCGCTCACCTACGTGTTCCTGCTCAACTACGGCATCGATGGCGCCATCTGGTCGTGGATGGGCGGGCTTGCCCTGGCGCTGACCGCCGTCGCCGGTCTCGTCCTCCTCCTCCGCCGGAGACCGGCGGCGGGCGGCCGGTCGCTGCTGGAGGAGCGCGGGGTCGTCGCCGTGACGGCGATCGGCGTCATCATCCTCGCCGTCGTCTTCGGCGGCAGCATCGATGTGTGGCGGGCCGTCTTCATCGTCGGGCTGGCGTTCCTGGTGCTGGTGTTCGGGGTGGGCGACGCGCGCAGCGGTGCGATCGTCCTGCTGACGCTGGCGGCCGCGTGTTTCCTGCCGGTCGGCGCGATCATCGGCGGTGACACCTGGACCGTCGTGCGGGCACTGCTGGTCACCCTGCTCGTGATGGTGCTGCTGGCCATGGCGATCGAGCGGGTGGCGCTGCGTCCACTGATCAATCAGGAGGCGATCATCCTGTTCATGGTGACGATCGGCCTCAACTTCTTCATCGAGGGCGTGGCGCAGGGCGTGTGGGACTCCAACGTCCACGCGCTGCCGCTCGGCGTGCCCGATTTCCCGATCGAATCCGTGCTCGAGTCGACCGGCCTCTACATCAGCCAGTTCGATGTCTTCGCCGCGGTCACCGCCGGCGTGCTGGTGGGCGTGCTCGCCGTGTTCTTCCAGAAGACGCGTACCGGGCGGGCGCTGCGCGCCGTTGCCGACGACCATCAGGCGGCGCTGTCCGTCGGCATTCCGCTGAAGAACATCTGGGCGATCGTCTGGTCGGTCGCCGGCTTCGTGGCGCTGGTCGCGGGCATCCTCTGGGGGGCCAAGCTGGGCGTCCAGTTCAGCCTGTCGCTGATCGTGCTGAAGGCGTTGCCGGTGCTGATCCTCGGCGGCTTCACCTCGGTGCCCGGCGCCATCGTCGGCGGCCTGATCATCGGCGCCACCGAGAAGCTGGTCGAGGTCTTCATCGGCCTGCCGTACTTGGGCGGCGGCACCGAGAGCTGGATGCCTTACGTGCTGGCGCTGGTCTTCCTTCTGTTCCG
Source organism: uncultured Rhodospirillaceae bacterium (assembly GCA_964495295.1). Lineage (GTDB taxonomy): Bacteria > Pseudomonadota > Alphaproteobacteria > Rhodospirillales > Defluviicoccaceae > CAZBWP01. The sequence continues at coordinate 6,013 of CAZBWP010000133.1, forward strand.
GCCGCAGGGCCTGTTCGGCGAACGCATCATCGAAAGGGTCTGAGGTCGTGCTCTATCGCGAAGCCGGGCAATTCAAGACGTCCTATGGGGCGGATCAGGAAATCTTCCCGATCCTGCAGGACAAGTACTGGTTCGCCATTCTCATCGTTGTCGCCTTCGTCATCATTCCGATTTATGGCCACGTGGCCGGCGACCAGTATCTGCTGGGTCCGATCCTGACGCAGTTCCTGGTCTTCGCGCTGGCGGCGATGGGACTGAACATCCTCACCGGCTACGCCGGGCAGCTGTCGCTCGGCACCGGCGGCTTCATGGCCGTCGGCGCCTATGCCGCCTACAATTTCATGCTGCGCATTCCCGAGCTGCCGCTGCCGGTGGGACTGTTGCTGGCCGGGCTGGTCACCGCGCTCGTCGGTCTGTTGTTCGGCATCCCGAGCCTCAGGATCAAGGGCTTCTACTTGGCGGTGGCGACGCTTGCGGCGCAGTTCTTCCTGGTGTGGCTGTTCGACCACGTGGGCTGGTTCACCAACTATGACACGGCCGGCGTCGCCACGGCGCCACCGCGCACCCTGCTCGGATCGCTGGCCGAGGAGGGCGGAGCCTTGTCCTTCCTGGCGCCCATCAATCCCCTGGTCTCGGGCGCCGATGCCCTGCCGGTCACCAAGTATTTGGTTGCGCTCTCGGTCGTCGCGCTGATGGCGCTCGCCGCCAAGAACCTGATCCGCTCCTCTGCCGGCCGGTCGTGGATGGCGATCCGCGACATGGACATCGCGGCGGAGATCATCGGCATCCGGCCGCTGCATACCAAGCTCGCGGCCTTTGCCGTCAGCTCCTTCTTCTGCGGCGTCGCCGGCGCGCTCTACGTGTT
>CAZBWP010000134.1:0-1105 GCA_964495295.1 uncultured Rhodospirillaceae bacterium
GACACCGTGGCGCAGGGCTTCGGCTCGCTCGGCCTGATGACCTCGGTGCTGATGACGCCCGACGGCAAGACCATCGAGGCGGAGGCGGCGCACGGCACGGTCACACGCCACTACCGATTGCATCAGCAGGGCAAGCAGACCTCGACCAACCCGATCGCCTCGATCTTCGCCTGGACCCGCGGCCTGCACTATCGCGGCGAGTTTGACGGCACGCCCGACGTGGTCAAGTTCGCCGACGACCTGGAAGCCGTCTGCATCGAAACCGTTGAAAGCGGCCAGATGACCAAGGATCTGGCGATTCTCATCGGCCCCGACCAGCCGTGGCTGACCACCGAGCAGTTCCTCGACACGCTCGATGCGAACCTGCAAAAGCGAATGGCGGCTTGACCGAACCGCCGGGCAATCATACAAGACGGGCTACGCGGGCCTCAGTCGGCCCGCGGTTGCGTTTGATGGAGCGAGAGCGATGGCCAGGCGGTGCGGATTTACCGGCAAGGGGGTGATGGCGGGCAACAACGTCAGCCACGCCCACAACAAGACGCGGCGGCGGTTTCTGCCCAACCTGCAAACCACGTCGGTGTTCAGCGACGCGCTCGGCTGCGTCGTGCGGCTCAGGATGTCGACGACGGCGCTGCGTTCGGTCGAGCACAACGGCGGTCTCGATGCCTACATCCTGTCGCTGAAGGACGCCGAGTTGGCGCCGGAAATGCGCCGCCTGAAGCGGCGGATCCGGAAGCGCCGCGACGCCATCGAGGCGCGCGCCTCCTGACGGCTTCTACTCGGGCCGGCGCAGCCACGCCGGCGGCGTGACGGTCAGCAGCGTCTCTCCCGCGGTCAGCGGCCGGCCGGCATCGATCGCCTCCAGCCGCAGCAGCGCCAAGCCGACCCCGTCGAGTCCGCTTTTCATCTCGCCCACGTCGCGGCCGTCGAGCGTGATCGCGGCACCCGCATCGGGCATCGGTCCGCTGACCGAGACCGGCACCAGCCGCTTCTTCACCAGGCCGCGATACTTGGTGCGCGCGGTCAGCTCCTGGCCCATGTAGCAGCCCTTCCGCCAGTCGACGCCGCCCAGCTCATCGAAGCCGTTCTCCAGCAGGATCGCCTT
>CAZBWP010000134.1:1205-2791 GCA_964495295.1 uncultured Rhodospirillaceae bacterium
TCCGGTCGAGCACGGCCACCTTGGAGCGCAGCTTGAACAGGGAGAGCCGGCGGGCGAGGTCGGCCGCGCGGGCGGCCTCGCAGTCGAGCAACAGGGTGCCCGCGTGCTCGACCACGAAGAAGTCGTGGAGGTACTTGCCCTGCGGCGTCAGCAGCGCCGCCCAGATGGCCCGCTCCGGCGTCACCCGGTGGATGTCGTTGGAGATCAGCCCCTGCAGGAAGGTGCGCGCGTCGTCGCCCTCGATGGCGACGAGGCCGCGGTCTTCGAGCGGAACGGCAGCAGCGGTCATCGGCAGGACGTAGGACATCGGCGGGCGGTCGGCAAGCGGGCCCGGCAACGCTTGTTCTTTTGGCGTCTCCGGTGGTAGGCACCGCTGCGGGTGTGGCGAGGGGGCGGCCGATGTGTGGAATCGCCGGCGTGATGATGCGTCGCGGCCGGGCGCCGGACGCCGCGGTCCTCCGGCGGCTGGCCGAAGCGCTGGCCCATCGCGGGCCGGACGGCCGCGGCCAATACGTCTCCGGCAGCGTCGGCATGGTTCACACCCGCCTCGCCATCATCGACCTGGAGACCGGCGATCAGCCGCTGTTCGCCGGCCCCGAACACCATCCGCCCGACATCCCCGACAACGAAGATGCCCCGGTGGCGCTGATCGCCAATGGCGAGATCTACAACGATCCCGAGGTGCGCCAGGCTTTGGGCGCGGCGCGCTACACCACCGGCTCGGATTGTGAAACACCGCTGCACCTCTATCTGGACCACGATCTTGGCTTCGCCGAACGGCTCCGCGGCATGTATGCCATCGCCCTGCACGACCGGCGCCGCCACCGCGGTTCCTCCGGACGCCTGGTGCTGAGCCGCGATCCGTTCGGCATCAAGCCGCTCTACTACGCCGAGACCGTCGTGGGCTTCGCCTTCGCCTCGGAGCCGCAGGCGCTGATCGCCGCCGGCCTCGTCGCGCCTCGGGTCCGCCGGCCGCTGCGCGATCAGTTGCTGCAGCTGCAGTTCACCACCGGGCGGCCGACCGCGTTCGCCGGGATCGATCGTGTCCTGCCGGGCGAGACGGTCGTCGTCGAGGACGGCCGTGTCGTCGACCGCCTGCGCCGCCGCGCCTTGCCGAGCGGCGGCCCCGTCGACCGCTCGGAACCGGATGCCCTGCGAGACCTGGATGCCGTTTTTGCCGAAAGCGTGCGCCTGCATCGCCGGTCCGACGTGCCGTATGGACTGTTTCTGTCCGGCGGCATCGATTCCGCGGCGGTGCTCGCCGCCATGGCGCGCGAGTCCGCAACGCCGGTGCTGGCGTTCACCGTCGGCTTTCCCGAGACGGCCGTTCACGACGAGCGGGCGGCGGCACGCGCCGTCGCCGCGGCGGTCGGCGCCGAACACGTCGAGGTGGCGTTCACCGAAGCCGACTTCTGGACCCTGTTGCCGGCCGTCGCCGCGGCGATGGACGATCCCGCCGCCGATTTCGCGATCCTGCCGACCTTCCGGCTGGCGGCGGCGGCCCGCGACCACGGCATCAAGGTGGTGCTGAGCGGCGAAGGCGGCGACGAGCTGTTCGCCGGCTATGGGCGTTACCGCCGGGCCCT
>CAZBWP010000134.1:2891-6876 GCA_964495295.1 uncultured Rhodospirillaceae bacterium
GACCGCTGCCTGATGGCGCACGGCGTCGAGGGCCGCGTGCCGTTCGTCGATCCCGCCGTCGCCGAGTTCGCCTTTCGCCTGCCCGACCGCCTGAAGGTCTCCGGCCGCCTTGGCAAGCTGTTGCTGCGCCGCTGGCTTGCGGCCGAGCTTCCGGCGGCCGAGCCGTATGCGCGCAAGCGCGGCTTCACCGTCCCGGTCGGCGACTGGATCGCCCGTCGCGCCGACGATCTGGCGCCGCTGGTGGCCCGCCAGCCGGGCATCGCCGAGGCGTTTCCCGAGGCCGCGGTCCGCCGCCTGTTCCGGGGCGCCCGGCGGCAGCGCCGACGCCATGGGCAGGCCGCTTGGCTGCTGCTGTTCTACGCCCTCTGGCACCAGCGCCACATCACCGGGCTTGCGCCGGCGGGCGACACCTTCGAGATGCTCGCCGCGCGCGGGCGATGACCAATAGGGAGGAACCTTCAGCAATGCGCACCTTTACGGCGAGCGACGGCCAGATCATCCACGTCCAGGTCTCGGGCGAGGGGCCGCCGCTGGTGCTGCTGCACGAATGGGCCTCCAACCACCGGGTCTGGGGCGGTACCGCCCGACGCCTGGAGGATGCCTTCACGGTCTTCCGCTGGGACGCCCGGGGCCATGCCGACCGCCCGCTCACCGGCCGCGAGCGCGCCTCCGTCGGCCGCATGGCGGAAGACTTGGCCGAACTCCTCGACCACTTCGGTCTGGACCGGCCGGTGGTGGTGGGACATTCGATGGGCGGGCTGACGGCCTGGGAGTACATCGCCCGCCACGGCTGCGCCCGCATCGCCCGCCTCGGCATCCTCGATCAGTCGCCCCGACTGATGACCGACGCGGACTGGCGGCTCGGCATCTACTACGACTGGCCGGCGGAGCGCGACGCCGCCTTCGTCGAAGGCCTCTCGTCCGATTTCGTGGAGACCGTGCTCAAGCTCATCGCCCTCGGCAAGAACGCGCGGGCGCGGGAGCGCTATGAGGCGCACGACGATTCCATCGCCCGGCTGCGCGCCTATCTGGCGCTGCTCGACCCGGCGCCGCTGATCGCCATCTGGCAGAGCCTCGCCGCCGCCGACTGGCGGCCGGTGCTGCCGCGCATCAGCGTGCCGACGCTGCTGATCTATGGATCGGACAGCAACTACTACGGCGTGGAGGCGGGGGCGTACGTGCGGGACGCCATCCCCGATGCCCGGCTGCTCGTCTACGCGGGCGCCGACCACTCCCCGCATCTCGCCGAGCCGGACCGCTTCGCCGCCGATCTCCGCGCATTTGCCGAAGCGGCGGTCACGCGCTGACCGGATCGGCCGGCGGCTCCTCGGGCACCGCGGCCGACTGCTCGGCGCGGAAGGCATCGAGGCGCGCCGCCACCCCAGCGTCGGCGAGGGCGAGAATCGCCGCCGCCAGCAACGCCGCATTGACCGCGCCCGGCCGGCCCACCGCGAGGGTGCCGACGGGGATGCCGGGCGGCATCTGCACCATCGACAGCACCGCGTCGAGCCCGCCCATCAGCTTGCCTTCCATGGGCACGCCGAGAACCGGCAGCGGCGTCACCGCGGCAGCGGCACCCGGCAGCGCCGCCGCCAGTCCGGCGCCGGCGATGATCACCTTGAGGCCGCGCTCCCTCGCCGTCGTTGCGTAGCGATGCAGGCGATCCGGGGTGCGGTGCGCCGAGGTGACCCGCGCTTCCCAGCCGATCCCCAGGCGATCGAGGGTGTCGGCGGCGTGCCGCAGGGTGGGCCAGTCCGAGGCGCTGCCCATGATGATGCCGACGACGACGGCGCGGGATTCGGGGTGGTCGCGAGCGGTCATGCAACGTTCTCCATCGGGCCCCCTCGGGCAGGAACGGGAACTATAGGCTCTCGCCCGCTTGGGGCAAGAACGACGGGTGCCGGCCGATCGCGCATGGTTGGCATTCGCCCGTGGCAGGGGTATGATGACACGTTTGTTTCAGCGAAGGAGGGCATCTGCCATGAGCTATGACGAACGGATCAACGCGTTGAAGGCCAAGCATCGCGCTCTCGAAGCCGCCATCGACGAGGAAAGCGCGCGACCGCATCCAGACGACGTGGAGATCCACAGGCTCAAGAAGCAGAAACTCGCCATCAAGGATGAGATCGTCAGCCTGGGGGCTACTCAGGCTTAAGGAACCATGCGGCGGGCGCCCGCCGCGCCCGCCGCACGCCTTTCTCGCCGACGATCCCGTCGACAGCCTCCCCCCGAGCATCGCGTCGGCCGGACCGAACAGGCAGCCGGCGTGCCTCCTCGCGCTGGCTGGTCGTGCCGAGCGGCACTGATGGGCCAACGCCTCTACCGGGCCAGTCCTCCCCGTGCCACGTCGCGCAGCTTGAATTTCTGGATTTTGCCCGTCGACGTCTTCGGCAGTTCGCCGAACACGATGGTTCGGGGACACTTGAACCGCGCCAGGTTCTGCCGGCAGAAATCGATCATCGCCTCCTCGCTCGGCGGCTCGACACCGTCCTTCAGTTCGATGAACGCGCATGGCGTCTCCCCCCAGCGCTCGTCGGGCCGGGCGACGACGGCCACGGCAAGCACCGCCGGGTGGCGGTGCAGCACGTTCTCCACCTCGATCGACGAGATGTTTTCGCCACCGGAGATGATGATGTCCTTGGACCGGTCCTTGAGCTGGAGGTAGCCATCGGGGTGCAGGACGCCCAGGTCCCCCGAATGGAACCAGCCGCCGGCGAACGCCTCGTCGGTTGCCGCGCGGTTCTTGACGTAGCCCTTCATCACCACGTTGCCGCGGAACATCACTTCGCCGATGGTCTCGCCATCGCTTGGAACCGGCGTCATCGTTTCCGGATCCATCACCGTCAGGTCCTCGAGCACGTGATAGCGCACGCCCTGCCGGGACTTCAGGGTCGCCTGCTCCTCGATCGGCAGGTCGTTCCACGCGTCGTGCCAGGCGCAGACCACGGCCGGACCGTAGACCTCGGTCAGTCCGTAGACATGGGTGACGCGGAACCCCTGGCGCTCCATGCCTTCCAGCGTGGTAGCCGGCGGCGGGGCGGCGGCGGTCATCACTCTGACCGTCTGGTCGAACGGGCGGCGCTCCTCGGCCGTGGCGCTGATGACCAAGTTGAGAACGATCGGCGCGCCACAGAAATGGGTGACGCCCTGATCGGCGATGGCATCGTAGATCGCCTTGCCGGTGACCTGCCTGAGGCAGACACTGGTTCCGGCCACGGCCGCCAGGGTCCACGGGAAGCACCAGCCGTTGCAGTGGAACATCGGCAGCGTCCACAGGTAAACGGGGTGGTGCGCCATCTCCCACGCCACGACGTTGCCGAGGGCGAGCAGGTAGGCGCCGCGATGGTGATAGACGACGCCCTTGGGATTGCCGGTGGTGCCCGACGTGTAGTTGAGGCTGATGGCCTGCCACTCATCGGCCGGCGGCGTCCAGCGGAACGCGGGATCGCCCTCGGCCAGCAGCGCCTCGTAGTCGAGCGCGCCCTGGGCCGGCCCGCGAGACTTCGCCGTCACGTCATCGATGTCGATCACCAGGATGTCGCGGTCGACGGCCGCCAGCGCGGCGCCGATCACGTCGGAGAACTCGCGATCGGTGATCAGCACCTTGGCTTCGCCGTGCTCCAGAATGAAGGCGATGGCCTCGGCGTCGAGGCGGGTGTTGAGGGCGTTCAGCACGGCGCCGCACATGGGCACGCCGAAATGCGCCTCGTAAAGCTCCGGCGTGTTGGCGGCCATCATCGCCACCGTGTCGCCGGGACCGATGCCGCGGGCGGCGAGCGCCGACGCCAGCCGCCGACAGCGTTCCGCCGTTTCGGCCCAGGTATAGCGCCGGTCGCCGTGGATGACGGCAGGCCGGTTCGGGAACACCGCGGCCGAACGATCGAGAAACCCCAGCGGCGTCAGCGCCGCGAAGTTCGCGGGGTTGGGCGCGAGACCGACGTCGTAGATGCCCTCGGCCGTCGCCCGGCCGGCGGCGGCCGGATGG
>CAZBWP010000135.1:0-3414 GCA_964495295.1 uncultured Rhodospirillaceae bacterium
AGCAGCTTGACGTCGCACATCTGGCGGCGGGTCAGCGTCCAGGACGGCAACGAGATGGCGGCGCGCTTGGCGGCGATTGCGGCGTCGCGCGGGAGGTAGAGATCTCTCAGAATCCCGCCATGGGGCGCGATCAGGCTGGTCATCGGGCGGTGTTACCCTGTTTCTCGTGCCTCGTCCGGGTTCGTCCGCACGGACGTTCGGAAGGGGCCGTTTCGATCGATCCGCCAAGCTATCGGTCTGGTGGTTCGATGCCAAAGGATGGCACTCATCCGCTGGCACCGACCCCACCAGCAGCACTTTTGCCCGGGTCCGCGGGGTCTGTAAAATTTTCCAACACGGCGCCGCCTCGCTAGTGCCTTGAAAACACGGCGCTTATCGGCGAAGGCCGGGAACGCGCTCGAGCCAAGATGTAAAGTAATTTTACAGAAACACGGATTGTTGCAGAAATATTTTTGTAACAATCGTGGTCTCCCAGAGGTTTATGGCTGCTGGCATGGAAGTTGCATAATAATCGCTGTCGGTCTCGCGTGCTGACCTATTGTGAAGTTATCTTGTCAGATCTGTTGCAGAGCTCCGCGATGCGCGTAACTCGCGAACGACCGGTTGCATTCAATCATCAAGTGTTCTGCGGTTCAAATGGATGACTTGCGGTGACGCCTCGGACCACGTGCCGGCGGGGGATCGGTCTTGACGCCCGGTTCCCCGGCGGCAGCTGGGTCGATCCACCAACCCGTTGATTGGGGGCTCGATTCAGCCGACGGACGGGACGCATCCGGCAGCATCGAAGCGCCGGGTGCGATTGGCGTGGCGGGCCTGCGTGCTCCAAACGAAGGGAAGGAATGATAATGACCAGACACCTCTACGCCGGCGTCGCGCTGGCCGCCCTGGCAACCGGCCTCTTGGCCGGTGGTGCGTCGGCCCAGTCCGTCTCCATCTTCCATAACAACGACGGCGAATCCCAGCTGATCAACGCCGGATCGGGCGTCCTGGCGGACTTCGGCGGCGGCGCACGCTTCGCCGGTGCCCTGGCGGCGCTCAGGGCGAACGCCGAGGCGAGCGGCTTCGACACCCTGACCCTGTCCTCCGGGGACAACTTCATCCCGGGCCCCGAGTTCAATGCCAGCCTCGCCACCGGCCCGCTCGGCAGCCGCACCTACTTCGACGCCGAGCTCATCAGCGCCCTCCGCTACGACGCGCTCGCCATCGGCAACCACGACTTCGATGCGGGCCCCGCCGTTCTCGCCGACTTCATCGGCAACGGCGTCACCGGCACCGCGTTCAACAGCGGCCTCGCGATCCCCTACGTCAGCGCCAACCTGGACTTCACCGGCGAGGCGGACCTGCAGGCCCTGTTCGGCAGCCGCATCTTCCCGAGCATCGTCACCACTGGCCCCAGCGGCGAGAAATACGGCATCGTCGGCGCGACCACGCCGAACCTGCCGTTCATCTCCAGCCCCGGTGGCGTCGTCGTCGACCAGAACGTGGCCGCCGCGGTGCAGGCGGAGATCGACGATCTGATCACCAACCAGGGCGTCGACCGCATCATCCTGATCAGCCACCTGCAGGGCATCTCCGAGGATATCGCGCTGATCGGGCAGTTGACCGGCGTCGACGTGGCGATCGCCGGCGGCGGCGGCGAGGTGCTGGCCAACCCGGGCGATCTGCTGGTGCCGGGCGACATCAGAGACGACGACTATCCGCAGGTCGTCCTGGATGCCGACAACCGCCAAATCCCGGTGGTCACCACCGGCGGAGAATACAGGTACGTGGGCAATCTGGTCGTCAACTTCGATGCCAACGGCGAACTGGTCGATCCCGTGACCGGAGCCCTGCGGGCCGACGCCATCGTCTCCGGCGGGCCGGTGCGCGTGGTGGAGCCGGGCTCGCCCTCAGCCGAGGCGGGGGATTTCACCAGTTTCACCCCCGACGCCGACGTGCAGGCCAACGTGGTCGACCCGGTGGCCGCGTTTGTCGACAGCCTCGACTCCAACATCATCGCGACGACCGAGGTCGACCTGGACGGCCGCCGCAACGCCGTGCGCTCGCAAGAGACCAACCAGGGCAACCTGATCGCCGACGCCTTCCTTTCCGTCGCCAATCAACGGGCGGCGGAGTTCGGCATCCTCGGCCCCGTCGACATCGCCATGCAGAACGGCGGCGGCATCCGCAACAACAGCGTGTTCGCGGCCGGCTCGGACATCTCCGAGCTGAACACCTTCGACATCCTGCCCTTCGGCAACATCCTGACCGTGGTCGAGGACGTTTCGCTGCTGGACTTCAAGCGACTGCTCGAGAATGCCGTGTCACGCATCCTCCCCGGTACGGTCTCCGACATCACCGGTCAGGATGGCACCGGCCGGTTCGCCCAGGTTGCCGGCTTCAACTTCGTCTTCACCTCGAACGGCCAGGCCATGGAAATCGATGTGGACGGCAACATCGTTCAGGAGGGCTCGCGCGTCCTCGCGGTGACGCTGGCCGATGGCACCAAGCTCATCGAGAACGGCCAGATCGTCGGCAACCAGACTCTCAACATCGCCACGCTGAACTTCCTGGCGACCGGCGGCGACCAGTTCTTCTCCTGGTTCGACCCGGAGTTCACGCTGCTGGGGATCAGCGATCAGGCAACGCTGTTCAACTACATCGTCGACGACCTGAACGGCGAGATCACGGCGGCGCAGTACCCCGCCGGCGGCGCGCAGCGCATCGTCAACTCGCTCGCCTCGGTGCCGGTGCCGGTGCCGGCGACCGCCGCGCTGCTGGGTTTCGGCCTCGTGGTCCTGGGGGTCGCGCGCAGCCGTCGCGCCGCCTGATCGGCGCTCCATCATCAAGGCGTCGGATCGCGCGCGATCCGGCCGGCTGACGCATCCTGGCGCGGCTTCGGGACCACCCCGAAGTCGCGTTTTCTTTCAGTCGGCAGTCTCCAGCCACTTGCCGCCCGCCCGGCCGCGGCGGCAGGATCGGCGATCGCTCCGGCCGCGGGTCGGCGGTGTCGTGCGGAGACGCGCTCTTGCCCATGACCTCGGATCCCCGCCCAGCCGTGGCCGCCGTGGTTCTCGCCGCCGGCCGGTCGCGGCGGATGGGCACCGTCAACAAGTTGCTGGCGCCGATTGCCGGCCAGCCGCTGATCGGCTATGCGGTGGCGGCGGCGTGCGCCTCGTCGGCGCGGCCGGTGATCGTCGTCGTCGGCCACGAGGCGGCGGCGCTCCGGCGCGTGCTCGGCGCGTCTCCCGTGACGATCGTCGACAATCCCGGGTACGCGCGTGGCTTGGCGACGTCGCTGCGTGCCGGGGTGGCGGCCCTGCCGGCGGGCTCCGCCGCCGCGATCATCCTGCTCGGCGACGCGCCACGGGTTCGCGCCCCGCACATCGATCGCCTGATCGCCGCATTCGCGGCCGATCCGACGCAGCCGATCTG
>CAZBWP010000135.1:3514-5257 GCA_964495295.1 uncultured Rhodospirillaceae bacterium
TTCAGGATGTCCTTGTAGATGCCCATCCGCTGCTCCCCGGCCTCCACCGTCACCATTTCCTGCTGCTTGGTCAGCCGGGTCTCCCGCAGGGCATTGTTGACGAAGTGGACGACGGCGACGAAACGCTGTTCCGGCTGCTGCTGGCACAAGCGGGCATAGACGTTGAGCAGATACACCGGGTTCTGCCAGGGGGCGATGTCGTAGGTTTCCTCCATGTAGATGTTGGAGGCGGTGAGATAGCCGTTCACCCATTCGGCGATCGCCCGCACCGTATTCTGGTTGTCCGGCTGACGGGCCATGTCAAGGAACTGCTCACAGGTCGCGAGGCCGAACCCCTTGGGCGCCGCACGCCCGTCGGCGTCGGCGGCCTCGGCCGATGATGCCGCGACGATCAAGGCGGCGAACGCGAGCGTACGGACCAGCATGATGGTCTCCTGGATGAGGTGTTGATACGTGCGGAGAGATAGCCCAGCCGCCCGCTCGGCTCAAGCCGGGTGCTTGGCGGTCACGTCCTGGTGTCACGGTGCCGCCCGGCTGGCGGCGGCGACGGCGCGCCGGGCGAGGACGGCGACGAGGTGGGCGCGATAGGCGGCGGAGCCCCACCGGTCGTCGAGGAAACCGTCGGCCGCGACCGTTGCATCGGCGAGCGCTTCCGGCGCGAATGCCGCGGCGAGCGCCGCTTCGAGGCTTGGCAGGCGCATCACCCAGGGTTTCGCACCGATCGCGGCGAGGCGCGGGCCGCCGTCCAGTTCGGCAGCCATCACCCCGACCAGGGCATAGCGGGATGCCGGCTGCTCGAGCTTGGCGTAGGCGGCGCGCAGCGGCACCGGCACCGAGATGGCGGTGAGGATCTCGCCCGGCGCCAGCGCCGTTCGGTAGCGGCCGGTGAAGAACGATTCGGCGGCGAGCGTGCGCCGGTCGGTCTCGATCGCCGCGTCGAGCGCGACCAGCGCCGCCGGATAGTCGCCGGCGGGATCGTTGGTGGCGACCGCGCCGCCGACCGTACCCTGGTTGCGCACCTGCGGATCGCCGACCCGCGCCGCCAGATCGGCCAGCGCTGGCAGCCGGGCCCGCACAACCGGCGCGGTCGCCAACGCATCATGGGTCACCAGCGCGCCGATGTGCAGGCGATCGGTGCGCGCTTCGAGGATGCGGAGCGCGTCCAGCCGGCTCAAATCGATGACATGGGTCGGTGCCGCGTGGCCGGCCTTCATCAACAGAACCAGGGTGACGCCGCCGGCCAGATAGGCGCCGCGTTCGGCGGCATCGAACGCGGCAACGGCCTCGGCGATGGTGCGCGGTCGGTGCAACGCGAACGCCTGCATGGACGGAGGCCCGTCAGCCGCGGCCGCCGGCCGCCATCGCGCGGGCGCCGGCGGCAATGGCGGCAACGATGCTTTGATAGCCCGTGCAGCGGCAGAGATTGCCCTTCAGCCACGTGCGGATCGTCTCGGCGTCCGCCGCCGGATCGCGCGCGGCCAGATCGAGCGCGCTCATCACCATGCCGGGGGTGCAAAAGCCGCACTGCAATCCGTGATGCTCGCGAAACGCCGCCTGCATGGGATGCAGCCGGTCGCCCTCGGCAACGCCTTCGATGGTCGTCACCCGGGCGCCGTCCGCCTGCACGGCCAACATCGCGCAGGTCTTGACGCTGCGGCCGTCCACGTGGGCGACACAGGCGCCGCACTGGCTGGTGTCGCAGCCGACGTGGGTGCCGGTCAGCCCCAGGTGATCGCGCAGGAA
>CAZBWP010000135.1:5357-6849 GCA_964495295.1 uncultured Rhodospirillaceae bacterium
GGTGTCAAGGAAGCATGCCGCTTCTGGTCGCCGCGCGGCTGGCGTACAAGGACGCGACGACCTGGATGGGACGGGGTTCGGCCATGAGCGACGACAAACCGACGACGAAGACGGAACGGCTGGCCAAGGAACTGGAGCTGGCGACGGCGGCGCTTCAGGATCCGGGGGCGGGCGCGCGAGGCAACCTGGAGTGCCGCGTCGCCGACCTGCAGGAGCGGTTGTTGTCGACACCGGCTCAGGACCTGGCCGACGTGGAGGCGCGCCTGGTCGTCATTCGCGATCTGGTGCGCCAACTCGGGACCGGCTACCTGCTCGATCTGGTCACGGCAACGCTGGCCGATGTCCGCACCCTGCGCGCCCGCGACGCGGACGCGTGAGCGCGGTCAAAGCGGTGCGGATTGCGTCGGCGTCGGCGGTCGCACGCTCGGCGCCGAGAACTGGTCGGCGCTGCTGAAGTCCAGCCGATCGAGGGCCACGCTGGCGGCGACGGCGATCACGATGATCGCGGCGAAGGCGGCCCACATGGCTTTCATGGCGTTTCCTTCCTCTCCGGACGTACATCGCCATCTTGGCCGGCAGCGGTGAGCAAACGCAAGTAGTCGATGAGGTGGCCCAACGCCTCGGGATCGGCGATCCGCTGCAGCGGCATCTTGGAGCCGGGCAGGAACTCGTCCGGGCCCTGCTCGAACAGCGCCCGCAAGGTCGCCTCGGACCAGACGATGTCGGCGTGGCGCAGGGAGTCGGAATAGTGGTAGCCGGCGACCGCGCCGGCGCGCCGCCCGAACAGGCCGGCGAAGTGCGGCCCCGAGCGGCGGAGCTCATCGGGGGTCAGTGCGTGACAGATGGCACAGGCACGATACAGGCGGGCGCCGGGATGCGGGCTGGTCAGCCAGGGTTCGGGCCGGTCGGCCTCGCCCTCGACCTGTCCCTCGGGGGGTGCGCCGATGCGGCTGCCGGTTTGCAGGTGCCAGACCCGCACCGTGCCGTCCGATCCGGCAGACACGGCGAACCGACCGTCGGCCGTCACGGCGACGCTCCAGACCGGGCCGGTGTGGGCGTCGATCCATCTGACCGGGTGGTCGGCCTGCGACGACCAGACGCCGATCTGGCCATCGCGGCCGGCGCTGACGATCCGTCCGTCCGGCGCGAACGTGGCGTCGAACACGGGGCCGTCGTGACCTTCGAAGGTTTCCGGATCGGTCCGGCGGTCGGCCGGCCAGAGCCGCACGGCCCCGTCGATGCCGGCGGACAGCAGGCGCCCGCCATCCCAGGCGAGCGCGGTGATGCCCATGGGGTGGGCCTGGAACGCATCGAGGCGCTCGCCGGTGTCGGCCTGCCAGAGCGTGATCCGGCCGTCGCGATCGCCGACGGCGAGGCGCGTGCCAGAGTCGATGAACACCACGGCGTTGATGGCCGTGTCGTGGTCGAAGCGCCGCCGCTCGCTGCCGTCGGTGAGCGACCAGAGGCGCACCGTGCCGTCCCAGCCGGCGCT
>CAZBWP010000136.1:0-6822 GCA_964495295.1 uncultured Rhodospirillaceae bacterium
GCATGGGCCGCGGCCTGCTCGTCGTACGCGGCCGCCGAGCGGAACCATGCCTCGAAGCAGTGGCCGCCAGCGCAACGCAAGTCATAGACGATCATCAAGGATCTCCCAAGGCGTGCTGGCGCAGAGCATAGGCAATGTCGCGCCGCCGGTCAGCCGCCGTGTTGGCGCACCCGTGGATCGATGCCAACGGATGAGTCCCGTCCGAGCACGCAATCGAACCACAAGAGCCGTCACAAGATGCGGGGTGTGGTGGAGCGTTTCTGACGCCAGGGAACCAAGGGTCGGATCCGAACCACCAGCATTTCGCCTCGAAAAATGCCGGAGACGTCGTAAGTCAATTTTAACATCGACCGCCGATGATGCCCTCAATTGGGGCTTAGAGGCCCCCGCATTGTAGACGACTAGTACTCAGCATAGGGGCTGACCATGCACGAAAAAGGCCTGATCGGCGCGGGCGCTCTGGTCGACCTCGTGTCGGACTTCTACACGGCAAGCATGGATGGGCGATTCTGGCCCACCGTGCTGACGAAGCTGCGAGAAGCGCTGGAAGCCGAGGCGTGCGCCATTGCGTCCCACGATTTCACGGCGGGCGCCGGCGCCCTGGACCACGTGGTCGGCATCGACGTCGACGCCATCGAATCATACGGGCGCGTGTTCTCCCGGATCAATCCCTGGCTCCGCCGGGAAGAGAATTTCCGCACCGCCGGCACCGTTTGGCTCGGCACCGATCTGCTCGATGACAGCGAGGCGGAGCGCAGTGACTTTCAGCGCAGCTGGCTGGACCCCTGCGGCCTCGCCAGCCAGTTGATCGGCGTGCTCGACTGGCAGGCCGGCCGGGTGCTGTTCGTCTACGCCTTCCGGACACGCAATGCCGCGCCGTTCGGTCCGGAGCAGACGATGCTGCTCAAACGGCTGCTCCCCTACCTGCAACGAGGGCTGCGCGCCGGCCAGATGCTGCGACGGACGCAGCACGCCCGCCAGGCCGCCCTCGAAGCGCTGGACGTCATGCCCATCGGCGTCGTGCTGCTCAGTGCCGGCGGCGTCGTCCTCGCCGCCAACCGCGTCGGCCGCGGCGCCCTGGCCAATCGCGACGGCCTGACCGTCGGCCGCAACGGCCTGGAATTCATGGAAGGCGGCCGGCGCATCCTGCTGCAGGACGTCATCAGTGAAGCCAACCAACCGGTCGAACGCAACCGACCGGCGACTCCGCAGGCGTTCTCCGTCGATCGGCCCCAGACCGGTCGCTCCCTGTCGATCCTGGTCTGGCCGGTCCGCGAGGCCGGAGCGGCGACGGTTCTGGAGGACGCCGCGGCGATGATGTTCATCGGCGACCCGGATCAGTCGGTCGACATCAGCGAGGAGCGTCTCAAGAGCCTGTACGGCCTGACCGGCGCCGAGGCCCGGGTCGCGGCGCTGCTCGCCCGCGGCTATCGCCTCGACGAGATCGCCGAGATGCTGGGCGTCGCCTATGAGACCACCCGCAAGCACCTGAAGCAGATCTTCGGCAAGACCAGCACCGCCCGGCAGGCCGATCTGGTGCGCATCGTCATGTCCGGACCGGGTGGGCTCTCGGCCTGAGCCGGCTGGACTAGGCTCTCGGCCGAAGCCGGCCGGGCGAGTTCTCGATCTAAGCTGGCCGGGCAGGCTCTCGGCCGAAGCCGGCCGGGGCGGTTGCCGCGTCGCCGGCGGCACGCGCTTTCGCTTGCGGTGCAAGACGGTTCCGGGGTATCCGCCCCGGGGACGGTCAGCCATGCATCCACTCAAGCTCGGTATCCCGAAAGGCAGTCTCGAAGCCGCCACCGTGGACCTGTTCGCGCAGGCCGGCTGGACGATCACGTCCCGCTCGCGCCACTACTTCCCGACCATCGACGACACTGACATCCGCTGCGCCCTGGTCCGCTCCCAGGAGATGGGAACGTACGTCGCCGGCGGCACGCTGGATGCCGGGCTCTGCGGCCTCGACTGGGTGCTCGAGACCGAGGCCGACGTGGTCGTCGTCGCCGACCTGGTGTACTCGCGCACCACCACGCAGCCGGCGCGCTGGGTGCTGGTGGTCAACCGCGACGCGCCGATCGAGCGCATCGAGGATCTCGCCGGGGGCAAGGTGGCGACGGAACTGGTCGGCTATACGCGCCGGTTCCTCGCCGAGCGCGGCGTCGATGCCACGGTCGAGTTCTCCTGGGGCGCCACCGAGGCCAAGGTCGTCGAGGGGCTCGCCGACGCCGCCGTCGAATTGACCGAAACCGGCGGCACGATCCGCGCCCACGGGCTCCGCATCGTCGCCGACGTGCTGCACACGCACACGGTGCTCGTCGCCAATCGCGCCGCCTTGGCCGATCCGGCGCGCAAGGCGAAGATCGAGCAGATCGCCCTCCTGCTGTCGGCGGCGCTGGCCGCCCGGCACAAGGTGGTGCTGAAGATGAACGTGCCGGCGGCACTGGTCGACCGGGTGACTGGGCTGCTACCGAGCCTGCACGCGCCGACCATCAGCCACCTGACCGACACGGACTGGCTCGCGGTGGAATCGGTGGTCGACAGGGGGACGGTGCGCGACCTCGTGCCGCGCCTCAAGGCCGCGGGCGCCGAGGGCATCCTCGAACTCGCCCTGAACAAGATCTGCTGATGGTCAAGGTCTACGCCATCGACGACGTCATTCCGGTGGTGCATCCGACGGCATTCGTCCACCCGCGGGCGACGCTGATCGGCGATGTCATCGTCGGCGCCGGCAGCTACATCGGCCCTGGCGCCTCGCTCAGGGGCGACATCGGCCGGATCATCGTCGGCGAGGGCGCCAACGTTCAGGATCACTGCCTGATGCACTGTTTCCCGCAGGCGACGTGCATCGTCGAGGACTGGGGGCACGTCGGCCACGGCGTCATCATGCACGGCGCGACCGTGCGCCGGCACGCGCTGATCGGCATGAACGCCGTGCTGATGGACGGCTCGGTGGTCGGCGAGGCGGCCTTCGTCGCCGCCATGTCGTTCGTCCCGGCCGGCTTCACCGTGCCCGACCGGTCGCTCGCCGCCGGCGTTCCCGTCCGGGTGCGGCGGCTGCTGACCGACGACGAGATCGCCTGGAAACGCAAGGGGACCGAGGAGTATCAGCGCATCGCTCAGCGCAGCCTGGCGACGTTGCGCGAGGTCGAGGCCCTGACCGAGGTCGAAGCGGATCGCCCCAGGCTTCCCGTCGACGTGCTCCATCCGCTGCATCTGGCGCGCCAGAAGACCGTGCGCGACTGATACGGCCGGCCGCGCGCGAAGGCGCCGCGTCAGCCCCGTCTGCGCCGCTCCCGGGTGACGTCGCGCGCCACCACCAGGGCGCACGTGTCGCCGGCCAGGGTGACGACGCGGGCGGAGACCGCGGCGATGCGGATGACGCCGGCCGGATCGCGGATCGGGATGTCGACGGTTTCGAGATCGCCGCGCACCAGCAGCCGGCCGGCGAGGCGGCGCGCGATCCGGTGGTCCACCAGGATCGAGCGGTGGGCGAAGGCGCGCCCGATCACCTGGGCGGGATCCGCCGCCGCGATCGCCCGAAAGCGTTCGTTGGCCTCCATCACCAAGCCATCACGGATGCGGATGACGGCGATCGGGTCGGGGCTGGTGGCGAAGGTGGTTTCCAGCAGTGCGCGGCTGTCCTCCAGGCGCCGCTCGCAGCGGTCGCGGTGCAGGGCGGCGCCCAGCAGGCCGGAGGCGATCCGGATTGCCTCGATCTCCGCTGTCGTCCAGGGCGCACGCGTCGTCCAGCGGTCGAACAGCATCATCCCCCACCAGCTTCCGGCGACGAAGACCGGCGCGGCCAGCAGGGCCGAAACGGGCCGGGCCGGGGGCATGTCGACGCGCCGCCGCCGTTCCGGCGGTTCCACGACGATCGCGCCGCGTGCGAGGCGCCACTCCCAGTTGCCGCGTCCGAAGGCGCGCAGCGGGATGTCCCGCCCGTCCGCCCCGGCTTCGGCGAACGACACGGCCGGATCGATCCAAAGCGACGTCCGCCGCGCCGTGCAGGCGCCGCGCGCGCGGCCCTGCGGGCGCGCCACCGAGAACACCTGAACGCGGTCGGCAGCGGCAGCGGCACCGAGCGTCGCCAGCAACGGCACCGCATCGGCCGACAGGTCGGTCGCGGCGAGCAGCGCCTGGGCCGCTTCGCCGACGGCCTTCAGGATGGCGTCACCGCGGGCCGTCGCCCGCGCGGCCCGGCGTTCCGCCGTGACGTCCCGCGCGGTCCCGCGAAATCCCTGGAAATCACCGGATTCGGGCGCGAACACCGGCACCGCACTGACCAGCAGCTCGCGCGCTTGACCGTCGCGCGCCGTTGCCGTGCACGCCTCGCCGCGGAAGGGCCGCCGCGCCGTGAGGCTCGCCGCCACGCGGTCCATGTGGTCGAACGGGAAGAGCGTGCACAGCGCCTGCCCCTCGAGTTCGCAGGGCAGGAAGCCGAGCACATCGAAAACCCGGTGCGACGCGGTGGTGATGCCCAGTCCCGCATCGGTTTCCCAAAGCCACTCCGAGGACAGCCGCGCCACGTCGGCGAGGCGCTGCCGATCGCCGTCGGGACGCGGCCGTTCCGCGAAGGACTCCTGGAGACGGCCCCGCCGGCGCCGCTTGTCGGTCGGCGGGTGAAACCCCCTAGCCATGGACGGCCGCCGCCGTCTCCAGCTCTTCGATGGCCGCGATATACTCGGGGTCGAGCCGCCAGCGGCGCAGGATCCGGCGGGCGTCCTGCCCGGAGATGCGGTCGTAGGCGGCGAGGGGATCGCGGCTCGCCGCGGGCGCCTCTTCGGCGGCCTGCGGGCGGGCCGAGTCGCTCAGCGAGACCAGTGTTGCGAAGGTGTCCCGGTCGATGTCGACGGCCTTGCAAGCGATCGCGAAATCGTCGCAGCGGCTGGCGAACAGCATCCGCCGGACCAGGCGGTCGCGGAGGCCCGCGGCCCGGGCGAACATGGCGATGAACAGGTTGACCTCGCCCATGGCCAGCGCCCGCACCAGGGTGTCGATGTCGAGCAGCATCTCCTGGTCCAGCTCCTTGGCGAGGCGGTCGGCGCCGCTCGGCGCGTCATCCACGGCCGACTCTTCGATGCTTTCCAGCGCCGCCTCTTCGAGCAGCGCATCCACGGTCGCCTCATCCAGCTCGAAGCGGTTGATGATCTGATTGCGCAGCGCCGCCGAGACCCAGAGGAACATCCGCTTGGCCAGCTTCGGTCCAAGCTCCTCGCGCCGCAGCAGCGGCTCGCGAAAGCTGTCCAGGCGTTTGGATTCATCGACCAGGTAGGCCAGCGTCGCCTGCGAGAGGCGGGCATTCTCGTTCCGCAGCAGGGACTCGATGACGTTGACGTTGCCGGTGTCCGCCAGGGCGCCGCTCACCGTCTCGCTGACCGAAAAGCGCATGGTGATGGCCATCTGATGCTCGAGCGTGCGGTGGCGGATGATTTCGAGCAGGTCGTCGTCCTGCAGCACGCCACTGCGCGCCAACAGGGGGGCGGCGACGCTCGCCTCGTCGTTGGCGAGGAAGCGAATGAGATCGGCCGGCGCGTCCGGCAGGTCGGCCAGCTTCTCGCTCATGGATTGGCGGACGGTCAATTCCAGATCGACGACGACCTTCTGCAGGATGTCCGCCATCAGCGCCCGCTCGCGGTCGCTCAGGCCGTCGGAGCCACCGGCGAACAGGTTGGTCATGGCTTCCGCCAGCGCATTCCGCCCGCCGCTGGTGTGCGACTGCGCCCACTCGAGGAGTGTGTTCGTGTCGACTGTCGCCATGGCGTCCTGTCACCGCGGTTGTCTGGACCGGCCCGGACGGTTCTCCCGTGCGGGGGATCGGCGCCCTCGCTGATCCTCGGATCAGACCATGTCCGCGTTAAGACACCCTTAAGGGCAGGGGTCCGCACGATTTGTTGACGCCATTGCCACCGGCGCCGGCGTCGGCGCGACCGCCCGTTGTCTCCTGGTTTTACTTGATTTTTAATCGCATTTCCGTGATATATTGAACCGTGCATCCGGGAAGCTGAAGGGCGGGTGCAACGGATCCCGCGGTGATCTGTGGTCTGGGACACAGTTTTAGGCTCCAGATCCGATTAGCATCCGTCACAGGTTCGCTGAACCTTGCCGGAAAACTCTTTAGGGATCAGGTCGATGTCGTTGCGTTTCTCCACGGACTCGAAGACTGCGCCGCCCACCGAGGCGATCGACGCGACGGCGTCGGGAGATGTCGTCCTGCCGGACGGAGTGAGCCTGGTCGGCGCGGATTTCGTGCGGGCGGGTCCCGATCTGCTCGTCGAGGCGCCCGATGGCCGGCAGATCATCATCCGCGACTATTTTCGCGAGGCCGCCGCCCCCGACCTGTTTGATGCCGGCGGCGCGCGCGTGGACGGGACGACGGTTGCCGGCCTCGCCGGTTCGATCGCGCCCGATCAGGTGGCGCAGGCGGCGCCGGGTCCGGCGGCAGAGCCGATCGGCCGCGTCGATGTCGCGACCGGCACGGTCAGCGTCCTCCGTGACGGCGCCTCCTTCGAGCTGATCGTCGGTGATCCGGTCTACCAGGGCGATGTGATCCGCACCGGCGCCGACGGCAGCGTCGGCATCATCTTCATCGACGAGACGATCACGACGCTCGGCAACGCCAGCCGGATCGTCCTGGACGAGCTGATCTTCGATCCGGAGTCCGAGGAAGGCTCCCTCAGCATGACGGCGGTCGAGGGACTGTTCGTGGTGGTCAGCGGCGCGATCGCCAAGAGCGCCCCGGACGCCATGGTCATCAAGACGCCGGCGGCGAGCATCGGCATCCGTGGCACCCTGGTCTACCTGAAGGTGACGGCCGAGGGTGTCTGG
>CAZBWP010000137.1:0-5091 GCA_964495295.1 uncultured Rhodospirillaceae bacterium
CGACACCGCCACCGACGCCATCGTCGTGTGGACCGGCGGCAGCCAGCGGCTGGAGACGGGGCTGCGCCTCCTGGCCGACGGCCTTGCCGGCAAGATGTTCGTCTCGGGCGTGCATCCGGCGACCACGGTGGCGGATCTGGTGGAGCGCGGTGCGGTGCCGGCGGAAGCCGTTGCCTGTTGTGTCGAGGCTGGCCGTGAGGCCGCCGATACGACGGGCAATGCCGCCGAGACGGCGGAGTGGATGCAGCGGCTCGGCTTCCGGTCGCTCCGCCTGGTGACCTCCAGCTATCACATGCCGCGCAGCCTGCTGGAGATCCGCCGGGCGCTGCCGGATGCGGTCATCGTGCCGCATCCGGTCTTTCCCGGCCACGTCGACACCGAAGGCTGGTGGCGACGGCCGCGGACGGCGCTGTTGATTGCCAGGGAATACACCAAGTATCTGTTCGCCTGGATCCGCCCCGGGTCCGCTCGCCCAGCCGTCGGGAGTTGAGCCGGTGCTGACGGTGGCGCGCTCCTTGCTCTACAACCTGCTCGCAGTGCTGTGGACGGCTGGGCTGGCGGTGGTCTTCCTGCCGGCGCTGGCTTTGCCGTCGGAGGTGAGCCGGTACGGCGGCTGGCTGTGGACGGGCGGGCTGGTCTGGCTGGCGCGCGTCGTCTGCGGCGTGCGCTGGCGAGTCGTCGGGCTCGACCGCCTGCCGCCCGGCGCCTGCATCGTCGCCTCCCGTCACGAGTCGGCCTGGGACACCTTCTTCTTTCATCGCATCCTGCCGCGGCCCGTCTACGTCATGAAACGGGAGCTGCTGCGGATCCCGCTGGTCGGGGCGTACATGCGCCGCGCCGGCAACATCGCCATCGATCGGTCGGCGCGGGTGCAGGCGCTGCACGTGCTGATGGGCGACGCCTCCCGGGCACTCGCCGACGGCTGCCAGATCGTGGTTTTTCCGGAAGGGACGCGCATGCCGCCGGGCGCGACGCGGCCGTACCACGTCGGTGTCGGCGCGCTCTACGACCGCTGCAACGTGGCCGTCGTGCCGGTGGCGCTGAACTCGGGGCGCTTGTGGGGGCGGCGCAGCTTTTTCAGGAAGCCGGGGACCATCGTCGTCGAGATCCTGGAGCCGATCGCGCCGGGCCTCGATCGACGGACCTTCATGGCCGTCCTGCGCGAGCGCATCGAGGAAGCCTGCGCCCGGCTTGCCGCGGCTGGCGATGATCCGACCGCGGCCTGTGGAGCGAATCCGGGCGCGGCTCCGGGAAAACCGGGGATAACAGGCACAACCAACTGAAAAATCTTGGCTTTGTCGCGGCCCGCGTGGGGATGATTGCGTGGAAACATAACGTGAACGATAGGCGTTGACGGCGGCCGGGCCGGCTTCTATTCTCCAAGTTTCGGCAATCGAGAAAGCCCGCCATGCAGATCTCGCCCGTCGCCCAGCAGATCTGGGACATGAAGTATCGCCTGAAGTCCCTCGACGGCCGCCCGGTGGATGGCACGCTTGAGGACACGTGGCGCCGCGTCGCCCGTTTCCTGGCGGCGCCGGAGGCGGACCCGGGGCGCTGGGAAGAGCGGTTCTATGACGCGCTCACCGACTTCAAGGTGCTGCCGGCCGGGCGCATCCTCTCCGGCGCCGGCTCCGGGCGGCGGGTGACGCTGTTCAACTGCTTCGTCATGGGCGACATCCCCGACGACATGGCCGGCATCTTCGAGCACCTGAAGCAGGCGGCGCTGACCATGCAGCAGGGCGGCGGCATCGGCTATGACTTCTCGACGCTGCGGCCGAAGGGGGCCGCGGTGAAGGGCGTCGGCGCCGACGCCTCGGGGCCGCTGTCGTTCATGGACGTCTGGGACGCCATGTGCCGCACGATCATGTCGGCGGGCTCGCGGCGGGGTGCCATGATCGCCGTGATGCGCTGCGACCACCCGGACATCGAGGCTTTCGTGGACGCCAAGCGCCAACCGGGACGGTTGCGCATGTTCAACCTTTCCGTGCTGGTCACCGATGCGTTCATGCAGGCGGTCGCCGAAGACGCGCCGTGGGCGCTGACCTTCGGCGGCGTCACCTACAAGAGCCTCCGCGCCCGCGAGCTGTGGGACAGGATCATGCGGGCCACCTATGCCTACGCCGAGCCCGGCGTGATCTTCATCGACCGCGTCAACCGGCTCAACAACCTGCACTATTGCGAGGAGATCCACGCCACCAATCCGTGCGGCGAGCAGCCGCTCCCGCCGTATGGGACGTGCCTGCTCGGCTCGGTGAACCTGGCGCGGCTGGTGGAGCAGCCGTTCGAGGCCGCGGCCGGCATCGACACGGACCGGCTCGCCGACCTGGTCGGCGTCGCCGTTCGCATGCTCGACAACGTCATCGATGTTTCCGGCTATCCGCTGCCCGAGCAGGAGCACGAGGCGAAGACCAAGCGCCGCATCGGCCTCGGCGTCACCGGTCTCGCCGACGCGTTGATCCAGTGCGGCGCCCGCTACGGCAGCGGCGACGCGGTGCGGCTCACCGAGGGCTGGATGGCGACCATCCGCCGCGCCGCCTATCTCACCTCGGCGGACCTCGCCGCCGAGAAGGGGGCCTTCCCGCTGTTCGACGCGGAGCCGTACCTCAGCGGCGACAACATCCGGAGCCTCGACGCGGACGTGCGCGAGGCGATCGCCAGGCACGGCATCCGCAACGCGCTGCTCACCTCGATCGCCCCCACCGGTACCATTTCGCTGTTTGCCGACAACGTCTCGTCCGGCCTCGAGCCGGTGTTCAGCTTCCGCTACACGCGGCACGTCCTGATGCCCGACGGCACGCGCCGCGAGGAGGACGTGACCGACTTCGCCTATCGCCTCTTCCGCCGGTTGAAGGGTGACGGCGCGCCGCTTACCGACGCCTTCGTCGATGCCCAGGCGCTGAGCCCGCGCGAGCACCTGGTGATGCAGGCGGCCGTGCAGACGTACGTCGACAGCTCGATCTCCAAGACCATCAATTGCCCGGAGGAGATCGCCTTCGCCGCCTTCGAGGACATCTACCGCCAGGCCTACGATCTCGGCTGCAAGGGCTGCACCACCTATCGGCCCAACGAGATCACCGGCGCGGTGCTGGAGGTGAAGAAGCCGGCGCCGCCACCGGTGCGCGAGCCCGAATTGCCGCTGGAGGCCCCGGCGCCGCGGCCGCGGCCGCGCGACCTCGGCGATTCCGGCGCCATCGTTCAGATGTTCCGGCCGCTCGACCGGCCGGAGGCGCTGCCGGGCCAGACCTACAAGGTGCGCTGGCCGGAGAGCGACCATGCCATCTACATCACGCTGAACGACATCATCCAGGATGGCCGCCGCCGGCCGTTCGAGGTGTTCATCAACTCCAAGAACATGGAGCACTATGCCTGGACGGTGGCGCTGACGCGGATGATCTCGGCGGTGTTCCGGCGCGGCGGCGACGTGGCGTTCGTGGTCGAGGAGTTGAAGGCCGTGTTCGATCCGCGCGGCGGACAGTGGATGGGCGGCCGCTACGTGCCGAGCCTGCTCGCCGCCATCGGTGAGGTGATCGAGCGCCACATGATCGACATCGGCTTCCTGCCTTCGCCCGGCGCCTCGAAGGTGCCGGAGGTCCAGGACAGCCGGCAGGTGGCCGGTCTCGGCGCCGATCGGCGGTTCCGTCAGTGTCCGAAATGCGGCGCGCCGTCGCTGATCCGCCTGGAAGACTGCGACACCTGCACCAGCTGCGGCTATTCCAAGTGCAGCTGACGCCGGTTTGGGTTACTGCGCGCCCAACGAGGCCGTCGGCGAGGCCGGCGTGAGCGCCTGCAAGCGGGCGGTCTCGACGCACCAGCGATCGGGGTTGGCGGACGATGCCTCGAGCATGCGGTCGATGGACCGCTGCAGGCGCTCGCTCTCCTGCACCAGGGCGCCGAGGAACTGATCGCGCTGGTCCGGCGTCAGGTCGGGGTTGTCCTGCAGGATCTCGGAGATGCTGCGGATCGTCGTCAGCGGGGTGCGAAGCTCGTGGGCGACCGCGGTGATCACCGCGTCACCCCCATGCCGATTCTGGCCGTCCAGTGCATGACCGTCCAGTGCATGACCGTCCAGTGCATGGCCGTCCAGTGCGTGGCTGGCCATGTTCTGGCCGCCCAATCCCTGGCCTTTCCCGTCATGCTGAATGTCCCACGGATGCCGCAACCAAAGATCGAGCCAGCTGTCGATCAGGGCGCGCATGCTCCGCGCCGCCTCGATGAATAGGATATTGGTGGCCGCGTTGGAGGCGGCGCTGGCAGGATCCGGTCGATCCCGACGCGGGAACGCGAACGGAGTGCGGACGTCAAATCCTGGTCGCATGTTCACGCTCCTTGATCACCTGCGGGCGACCATAGCACACATCCGCTAATAAATCCGCCTTTTTTAAATTATCAGGCGAGAGCGCGTGACTGTCGCGTCGGTCGGCGATGCTACCGGTCAAAATGACTCGCGGATCGTACAGCGCCATCGACGGAACGGTCTGCCTCAAAGCCTTGGTCTTCACGTGCGAGATCGATTTCATAACTGAGATATGGGGTCGGTTTTTCCACCAGCCCAACAGCAACAGCAAAAAAACGTCCGGGCGGTCGAACGCCCGCCCGGCCCGGCAAAGACCCGGCAAAGACCCGGCGAAAAATCGCTGAAACCATGGACCGCCGGCACCGCGAATCGGCGTCCAAGCCGGCGCTGCCGCCCCCTGATTGGCGCCCAAGCCGGCGCCGGCGCGCCGATCCCCGTGCCCGGCGCCCCTTACCCGGCGCCGCTTACCCGGCGCCGCCTAACTGGCGTCGACGCAGCGGAAGGTCAGCACCCAGCAGTTGGGAATCGTCTCGCCACGGAAGAACGACAGGCAGGCGTCGGTCCGCTCGAGGCGCGTGGCCTGGTGCACCTGGCCACAGACGGCGGCGGCTTCGGCCTGCGCCACCGCCGGCGTCACCTCGCCGGCGGCGCGCACCGCGAAGAACGGCGGCATGCCCCCCACCTCCGGCGGCGGTGGCGGTCCAGACGGGCTCTCGGCACACGCCGCGAGGGCGCCCGCCAGCATCAGGTATCCGAGGTGTCGCATGGGTGCTGTTCCCGTCCGTCCGAAGTGCCGT
>CAZBWP010000137.1:5191-6793 GCA_964495295.1 uncultured Rhodospirillaceae bacterium
TCCCACAGCCAGACCATGCGGTCGCAGAACCACAGCTTGCCCAGCATCATCAGCGCGGTGCCGAGCAGGGTCGGCCACACCGCGGCGCTGAGCGCCCCGCCGATGGCGACCAGTCCGCCGAACCCGGCGATGCCACTCAGGATGTGCGGCACCACCCGGTGGCGCCGTGGCACCGGCCGCCGGTCACGGTTCAGCCACAACCGCTCGCCGAAGGTCGCACGCGCGCTCCAGGTGTCCGTCGACGCCGGCCGGGGAAAAGGCGCGCGGGTTGATCCAGATCCACAGCAGCATGAGGGCGACCGGCGCCAGCGCGCTCCAGCCGAGCCAGACGTGGCTCCACAGCGCCAGGATCAGCAGCGGCCCGCTCGCCACCCGTGTCCACGCGCTCCACGGATTGGCGTGGCGTGCCCAGCCCGCGTCGTCCAGCCGGAACAGGCGGGCGATCCAGCGGTCGACGGGCACAGCCGCGCCTCCGGCCCCGCAATCGTCTCAGGCCCCGTAGTAATCCCGATACCAGGCGATGAAGCGGGGAATGCCCTCGGCGATGGTCGTCGTCGGGTGGAAGCCGAAATCCCGCTGGGAGGCTTCGATGTCGGCGAACGTTTCCTTCACGTCGCCGGGCTGCATCGCCAGCATCTCGATGTTCGCCGTGACGCCGAGTTCGCGCTCGATCATGGCGATGAAGTCCATCAGCTGTTCGGAGCGGTGGTTGCCGAGATTGTAGACCCGACAGGGTGGGGTTTGGCCGTCGTCGGCCGGCGGCCGGTCGAGGCAGGCGAGCACGCCGGCGACGATGTCGTCGACGAAGGTGAAATCGCGGCGCAGGTCGCCGTGGTTGAACACCGGGATGGCTTCGCCCGCCAGAATCTTGCGGGTGAAGATGAACAGCGCCATGTCCGGCCGCCCCCAGGGTCCGTAGACCGTGAAGAACCGGAGCCCGGTGAGCCGCATCCGAAACAGGTGGGCATAGGCGTGGCTGATCTCCTCCATCGCCTTCTTGGTGGCGCCGTAGAGCGAGATCGGCCGGTCGACCCGATCGTCGACGGAGAACGGCAGATCGGTGTTGGCGCCGTAGACCGAGGATGACGAGGCGTAGACGAAGTGATCGAGCCGCGCCAGCGTCCGGCAGGCTTCCAGCAGCACCACGTGGCCGTCGACGTTGGACCGCAGATAGGCATAGGGATTGACCAGCGAATAGCGCACCCCGGCCTGCGCCGCCAGGTGGATCACCCGGGTGATCTCCGGATGGCGGCGGATCAGGTCGTGGACGCCGTCGCGATCGGCGATGTCCAGCTTTTCGAAGTGGAAGCTCGTGCGGCCGGTGAGCCGCGCCAGGCGCGCCTCCTTCAGCGTCGGGTCGTAATAGTCGTTCAGGTTGTCGATGCCGATCACCCGCTCGCCGCGACCCAGCAACGCCTCGGTCGTGTGGTAGCCGATGAACCCGGCAACGCCCGTGAGCAGGATCGTCATCGCAAAGGAACTCCCTGGCTTCGGGGAAGGGCGGCAGTGGCGGCGAGGGGGACCGGGGACAACCCGTTGCTGCTTATGGCATCGCCGGCGCCCGAGCGCCACCCCTAACCGGCACGCGGCACGCACCCTCCC
>CAZBWP010000138.1:0-6759 GCA_964495295.1 uncultured Rhodospirillaceae bacterium
GCCGACAGCACCCGGTGGAAGAAGTCATCGTAGTGCTCGTCCAGGGTCGCGTCGGCTTGCCAGACGCGGCTGGCCTGGTCGACGTCGCGCTTCCGGTAGGCCTCCAGGACGTCCGCCAGGACCGACTGGACCTCATCGGAATACCGCTTGAGCATCTCGGCAATGGTCGCGGGTGCCGGCTCTCCGAGCGCGATCGACCGCTTGGCGATGCTCTTAGCGTGATCCCCGATCCGCTCCAGGCTGGAGGCCGTCCGCTCGGCGGCGAGGATCTCACGCAGGTCACCGGCCATCGCCTGATAGCGCGCGATCAGGCGGACCACCGCCGCGTGCAACTCCATCTCGATGGCATCCGACGCCGCATCCATTTCAATGGCGGTTTCGGCCAATTGTCGGTTGCCGTCGAGCAGCGCGGTCATGGCGTGTTCGACCTGATCGCGCACCGTATCGCCCAGAGTCGCGATCAGTCCTCGCACCGCCGAGAGATCTTCGTCAAAGGTCTTCAGGGTATGTTTGTTTGTCATCGACGATGATCCTTCGCAATCCGTGATCAGCCGAAACGACCGGTGACATAGTCTTTGGTTCGATCCAGCTTCGGCGATGTGAATATGTCGTCGGTATTTCCGTATTCGATCAGTCGACCGAGATACATGAATGCCGTATTGTCCGAGACCCTGGCCGCCTGCTGCATGTTGTGGGTCACGATGACGATGGTGTAGTGCCCCTTCAGGTCGGCGATCAGATCCTCGATGCGCGCGGTCGCGATCGGGTCCAGCGCCGAACACGGCTCGTCCATCAACAGCACATCCGGGTCCGACGCGATGGCACGGGCAATGCAGAGACGCTGCTGCTGCCCGCCCGAGAGGCCGAGCGCGCTTTCGTTGAGCCGGTCTTTGACCTCGTCCCAGAGGGCGGCGCTGTGCAGCGCCCGCTCGCAGGTTTCCTGGAGTTCCTTGCGGTTGGTGACGCCGTCGACGCGCAACGGGTAGATGACATTGTCGAAGATCGACATGGCGAAGGGGTTCGGCTTCTGAAACACCATCCCCATGCGCTTGCGCAGCGCGATCACGTCCACCGTCGGGCCGTAGATGTTCTGGCCGCCGGCGATGATCTCACCGTTGATGCGCAAGTCGTCGATCAGGTCGTTCATGCGATTGAGGCAGCGGAGCAGCGTTGACTTGCCGCACCCCGACGGGCCGATCAGCGCACTCACCAACCCTTTCTGTACCGCCATGTTCACATCGAACAGCGCTTGCGCCTTGCCATACCAGAGATTGAAATCGCGGATGTCGAGGACGACGCCATCGGACGCCTCCCTGACATGGTAGACGGTGCGTTCGAACGCGGTCGGCGACGAGGCCGTCGCCTCCAGGGTCTGAGTGGCCATGATTGCAGGCTCCAGTTCAGAAGAGGCCCGTGGCGTAGCGCCGCTTCAGCCGATTGCGCATGATGATGGCGGTGGAGTTCATGGCAACGATCAGGAAAAGCAGCAGCATGGTGGTGACGAACACCATGGGCTTGCCGGCCTCCGAGTTGCGCGACTGGAAGCCCACGTCGAAGATGTGGAAGCCCAGATGCATGAAGCTCCGCTCCAGGTGAATGAACGGGAAGAACTGGTCAAACGGCAAGGTCGGCGCCAGCTTGACGACGCCCACCAGCATCAACGGCGCCACCTCGCCGGCGCCACGCGCCATCGCCAGGATCAGCCCGGTCATGATGCCCGGCAACGCCTTGGGGAGCACCACGTAGCGGATGGTCTGCCATTTCGAGGCACCGCAGGCGAGCGAGCCCTCGCGCATCGACCGCGGCACCGCAGCCAGCGCTTCCTCTGACGCAACGATGACCACCGGCACGGTGAGCAGGGCAAGGGTGAGTGAGGCCCAGAGGATGCCGCCGGTGCCGAAGGTGGGCGTCGGCAGCCGCTCCGGGAAGAACAACTGGTCGATGGACATGCCCATGGTATAGGCGAAAAACCCGAGCCCGAACACGCCATATACGATCGATGGTACACCGGCCAAGTTGTTGACCGAGATGCGGACGGCCGAGACGATGCGCCCTTGCTTGGCATATTCGCGCAGGTAGAGCGCCGTGATGACGCCGAAGGGAGCGACGAAGACAACCATGATCATGGTCATCAGCACGGTTCCGAAGATCGCCGGCAGGACACCACCCTGGGTGTTCGCCTCGCGCGGCTCGCTGGAGAGGAACTCCCACCAACGCGAGAAGTAGATTCCGACCTTGTCCGCGAAGCTCAGGTCGTTGGATGGAAAAAAGCGGACGATCTGCGAGAGCTCGATCTCCTTTTGCCGGCCGCCGATCTCCTGAAGCAGGATGCGGTTCTGGCGGTCGACGGCTCGGATCTCGGTGATGCGGTCCTGGTGCGCCTGGAACTCTTGTTGCAGCTGGGCGATGCGGGCCTCCTCGGCAGCCGCCGCCGCGTCGGCCTCTGGCGAGTCGGCACCGTACCGCAGCGCCGCCCGCCGCCGGCTCAGCCGCTCCTGCTCGATCCGGTAATTGACCGTGCCGATGTCGCCGCGTTCGATCGCGCGGATCGCATCGAACCGTTGCCGCGCCTCCCGCTGCGCCCGGCGGATCTCGTCCAGGCCGATGCGATCGAGCGCCACCTGCTGATCGTTCAGGGTCAGACCGGCGATGCGGCCGACGAACGGCCCCCATTCCTGGCGCTCGAACAGGAAGAAGTCTTTCGGATGGGTGACATTCAGCTTTTCGAAATCCGACACCCAGGTGAAGTCGTCGCCGTACAGATCGAAGTTGGCGGTCCGGTACAGCACCCGGTCGGAAAACCCGTTGTTCGCCTCGACGAAGCCGCGCTGTTCCGGGGTCAGCCGGGCCAGCACGCTCTCCGAAGGCCGGTAGGTGCTGAAGCGCGACGGCTCACCGGCCAGGATCCGACCGTCGACGGTCTCCACCACGGCGATCGGCTTCGGCCAGAACGTGGTGATGCCGTTCCAGAAGATCAGCGTGAGGAAGCCGGCGATCAGGATGATGCCCAGCGCCAGGGCGCCGCCGAACGCCCACAGCGCCGGCTCGCCGACGGCGGAGATGTCGGCGGTGAAGCGGCGCACCGCCCGGCCGTTGGTGGCCTCGTCGGGGGCAACGGCGCCCGCCCGGTCGGCGATGTCCTGCATGGCTGGAGCTCCCGTCAGAGCTGGAAGGCGCGCTTGCGGAAGCGCTGCCGGATCAACTCGGCAAAGGTGTTGATGACGAACGTCATGACGAACAGCGTCAGCGCGGCGAGGAACAGGATCCGATAGTTGGTGCCGTCCTTCACCGCCTCCGGCAACTCGATGGCGATGTTGGCCGACAGGGTCCTGAGACCGGCGAAGATATTCCAGTCGAGGATCGGGGTGTTGCCGGCGGCCATGACGACGATCATGGTCTCGCCGACGGCGCGGCCCATGCCGATCATCACCGCCGAGAACACGCCCGACATTGCGGTCGGCAGGATCACCCAGATCGCCGTCTGCCAGGGCGTCGCCCCACAGGACAGGCTGCCCGCCCGCAGATGCGACGGCACGGAGTTCAAGGCGTCCTCGGCCAGCGTGTAGATGTTGGGAATGATCGCAAAGCCCATGACGAAGCCGACCACCAGGGCGTTGCGCTGGGCATAGGTATCGACCACGCCGCCGCGCGGATCGAAGCCGAGCAGCGTCAGCAACGAGGCGACGCCCCAGCTGACCACCAACGCGGCGAGAAAAAGGGCGATCCACCGCACGAAATCGAGCCGGCCCGCCTGCGCCCGGTCCAGGGACCGGATGCGGGCGCGATAGATGTGGCCCTGGGTTCGATGGAAGATGTAGTTGACGAAGATGTAGGACAGCGGGATCAGGATCAGGAACATGAACGGCGTTCCCGTCCCGAAGTCACCGTTCACCCACGCCTTGAAGTCGCTGCCGAACAGGAAATCCTCGAACGACGGCCCCAACAGGTAAGCGATGAGGGCGGCGACGCCGATGGACGCGCCCATAAGGGCGAATTTGGGAAGACCGTCGAACCGCAGGGCGACGGTGGTCGGCAGCGCCTGCCAGATGAAGGCCCCGAGCATCAGCCCCACGGGGAGCGCGAAGAAGGCGAGCAGGACCGCGGCGATCCATTCCTCGACGAGGGGCGCGAGCACCAGGGCGGCGACGAAGCCGAGCACCACCGTCGGCAGGCTCTCCATCATTTCCATGACCGGCTTGACGGTGGCGCGGACGCTGCGGTGCACGAACTCGCTGGTGTAGATGGCTCCCATCAAGGCGATCGGCACGGCGAACAGCATGGCGTAGATGGTCGCCTTCAGGGTGCCGAAGATCAGCGGGATGAGCGAATACTTGGGCTCGAAGACGTCCGTCGCCGAGGTCGACTGCCAAGTGAAGCTCGGCTCGGGATAGCCCTCGTACCAGACGCGGCCGAAGAGCACCTTGAGGCTCACCTCCGGATGCGGCAGCCGAAACGCCCAGGATTCGACCCCGCCGCCATTGTCGACGAGCAGCACGCCGTCAGTGCGCGGGAACAGGAGAACCGAAGCCGGGACCGCGGGATCGCCGTGGCGCTGATACCGGAAGAGCACCTGATCGCTGGTGGAGTGCCGCACCCAGACGCCGCCGTCGGCGTCGAGCGTCACGAGGCTTTTGTCACGCTGGGCCACGCTGATGTCGACGACCGCCGCCCCCTGCGGCTCATGCACCCGCGCACGAACCAGCTCGAATCCGTCCACGGTGTCCGCATCCGGGCGCTGCAAGCGGAAGAAGACGTCGACGTCGCCGCGCTCGCTGCCGACCACCAGCGCCAATTCGGCGTTCAGGAAGGCGAGGGAGGTCACGGCCACGTCGTCCGGAAACACGCGGCGCTGCTCGGCGAGCACCGGGGTGTCGGTGTCCCGGATGTCGTAGCGCAGCAGCATGCCATCGTCGGTGGCGATGATCGCCCGGTCGGCGGTGCTCGCCAGCAACACATCGGTCACCACCACGCCCTCGGGGAGCTGGGGCAGCGTGGCCGTCGACGTCCGCACCGTCTCCTGCCCGGTCATCAGGTTGCGCTGGACCGTCGAGCGGCTGACACGCGCCACGCCCGCGGCGTCGACGGTGATGAACGAGCTGGTCGGCCGCTCGACCGTGCCGCCGACGCGGTAATCGAGGGCAACGATGGGAAACTCCGAGATCTTGATCGGCTCACCAACCTCCGAGACCGGCTGAATGGTGCGGTAATCCCCGGTCTGCACCGGCGCGAAAATCCGCCCTCCGGAATAGAACTCGCGGTCATCCAGGCGTTGCAGGTTGGCGGGGGCCGCGTGTTGCGGCGTTGTCGTCACCTGGAAGTCGACCGTGCCGAAGCGGACCGTGCCATCCTCGAAACCGAACGCAATTTGGTTGCGCCGCAGCGTGCCGCCGCCGGCGGTCGCGGTCGCGCCACCGAAATCCAGTTGCCCCGTGGCGATCACGCGCCCGGTGTTGATGTGAAACGTGCTGACGGACCCGTCGGGCGCGACACGGGTTGCCAGCGACTGGAATTCGTCGGCGTTGAGCCAAGCCACCTCCTTGGCCGGCACTGAATGGGTCACCACGCTGACGGTTTCGCTGGGAAGAAATAACGGCACGACCACCCGGAACAGGAACAGCATGATGGTGATCACGGCGACGATGACCATGAGGCCGCCGACCGTGATCAACCACTTCGCCAGCCCCTCGCCGAGATGGACCGTCTTGCGGGTGCGTTTGTCGCGGACGTGGGCACGTCGTTCTGCGCGCCGTTCGGTCTCTTCGACGGTCGCATCCGGTGCATTGGGTGCCATGCTGCCCTCGTTGGCCGAACCTAAAACTCAAGGAGTCCCGCGTTGCATAGCCACCGGGGCGGTCTCCGCCGCCCCGGTGATCGCGTTGCCTCTATTTCTTGAGCCCGAAGGTCTCAAGGTCCTGGTCGGCGACGAACGAATTGAGCGGGAAGAAGCCGGCGCGCCGCACCGCCTCCTGGCCCTGTTGCGAGTAGACGAACCGGACAAACTCGCCGCGCAGCGGCTCGAGCGGCTCGTTCGGATTCTTGTTCAAGTAGATGTAGAGGAATCGGGCGATCGGGTAGTTGCCGGCGGCCGCGTGCTCGCCGGTGGCATCATAGCACGTGCCGTCGGCCGACGCCTTGATCGGCACCGTACGCACATCGGCGGTTCCATAGCCGACACCCGAGTAGCCGATGCCGGCGATGTCCGAGGCAACGCCCTGGATCACCGTCGACGAACCCGGCTGCTCGCGCACCTCCGGCCGGTAGTCGCCGTCGAACAGCGCGACCTCCTTGAAGTAGCCGTAGGTGCCCGATGCCGAGTTGCGGCCATACAGGGCGATTGGCCGGTTGGCCCACTCGCCGGTCAGGCCGAGTTCACCCCAGGTGTTGATCGGCCTGTCGAGACCGCCGTTGCGGGTCGACGAGAAGATGGCATCGACCTGTTGCAGCGACAGGCACTCGATGGGGTTGTCCTTGTGGACGAACACGCCGAGGGCGTCGATGGCGCCCCGGATCGGGATCGGCGGATAGCCGTAGCGCGCCTCGAACTCCTCGATTTCGGTGCCGCGCATCGGCCGCGACATGGGCCCGAACTGCGCCGTCCCCTGGACCAGTGCCGGCGGGGCGGTGCCGGAGCCGGCGCCTTGGATCTCGATCGCCACGTTGGGGTAGACGCTGCGATAACCCTCAGCCCAGAGCGTCATCAGATTGTTCAACGTGTCGGACCCGATGGACTTGAGGCTGCCCGAGACGCCACTGACCGGC
>CAZBWP010000139.1:0-3765 GCA_964495295.1 uncultured Rhodospirillaceae bacterium
AGCCGTCGAAGAAGACGTTGCCGTCGCGGCCGTACTCGGTGGAGTGCATGGTCAGGATGCCGGGCACGCCATAGCCCTCCATGGCGTACTTCATGGCGTTGGCGGCGAGCCAGTCATGGGCGTGGACGAGTTCGAACTTGCCGATCATCGAGGTCACTTCGTGAAAGCGATGGGCCATCGCCTTGCACATGTAGTCCATCGACTCGACGAAGTTGTCGCTCATTCCATGGTCGATCCGGTGGTAGCGCACGCCGTCGATGAAATCGTAGTAGTTCTGGCCTTCCTTGCGCCGCGTGATGACATGCAGGTCATGGCCGCGCCGCTCCAGGCCCGCCGCCAGTTCGGTCACGTGCACGCCGAGGCCGCCGCTCGAGATCGAGTGGAGGGATTCCGAAGAAAACATCGCAATTCGCATCAATCAGTCTCCTGTTTCCGACGCATGACGTGCCCGCGCGGCTTGTTTCGCAACGCTCTGTCGCCCCAGAGTTTCACGGAGTGGATGGTGATTGTTGGCTGTCGTCGGCCAAGCCAGGGAACCTCCGGCAGGGCGAGGACGCCTCCGCCGACCGGCAACGTTGACAGCCGGATAGGTTCTTCGCGCAAACGGTGCGTGGGCCGAAGCATGGTCTCAACCCGCGAGAAGATCTCTGATCCAGAATATCTTTTTGCGCCTGCGAAAACAATGCCCGCCTCTTCGCGCCCGCACAAAATCGCTGGTCCTGGGCGCATCGTTGAAGGCCCTGGGCGCCCGGACGCGGCCGACACTCCAGCGGCGCCTTCCTCGGTGTCGTGCCGGCCATTGTTCGCCGGCGGCCGAGGTCTTACCTATCGAGCGCCATGAGCACATTGAAAACAAAGCAAGGGTTCGATGCGGCCGCCCTCACCGCGATCCGCAACATCGTCGGCGAGGCGGGCTGGATCGACGACGCCAACGATCTCGAGCCCTATGTGATCGAAGAACGGGGCCTGTTTCGCGGCCGCTGTTCGGCGGTGGTGCGGCCGGCGAGCACCGCAGAGACGGCGGCCGTGGTGCGCCTCTGCGCCGAGGCCGGCATCCCCGTGACGCCGCAGGGCGGCAACACCGGCCTGGTCGGCGGCGGCGTCCCGGATGGCGGCATCGTCCTTTGCCTCAATCGGATGAAACGCGTCCGCAACCTCGATCGCGTCAACCGGACGATCACCGTCGAGGCCGGCGTGATCCTGGCCGATCTGCAGACCGCCGCCGACGACGTCGGCCTGCTCTTTCCGCTCAGTCTCGCGGCCGAGGGGACCTGCCGGATCGGCGGCAACCTGGCCACCAACGCCGGCGGCATCACGGTTCTCCGCTACGGCAACGCTCGCGACATGGTGTTGGGGCTGGAAGTGGTCCTCGCCGATGGCCGCATCTGGGATGGCCTGAGAGCACTGCGCAAGGACAACACCGGCTACGATCTCAAGCAGCTTTTCCTGGGATCGGAAGGCACCCTCGGCATCATCACCGCCGCCGTGCTGAAACTGTTTCCGAAACCGCGAACGAAGGTCACCGCCATGGCCGCGCTGGCCGATGCCCCGGCGGCGCTCGCCCTGCTGGAGCGACTGCAGGACCGATGCGGTGACTCGCTGACGGCGTTCGAATTCATGCAGCGGCGCGGCATCGAGTTCTGCCTGAAGCATGTGCCGGGGATCGTCGATCCCTTCGGCGAGCCGCACCCGTGTTACGTGCTGATCTCCCTGACCAGCCCGCGCACCGGTGATGCGCTGGAGCCGGCGCTGGAGGCCCTGCTGGCCGAGGCGTTCGAGGCGGACATCGTGGCCGATGCGGTGATCGCCCAGAGCGAGGGCCAATCCGCCGACCTGTGGCGCATGCGGGAGAGCATTCCGGAGGGGCAGAAGCCGGAGGGCGGCAGCATCAAGAATGACGTGGCGGTGCCGGTTTCTAATGTCCCGGCGTTTCTCGACCAAGCCGAGGCGGCCGTGGCGGCCGCCCTTCCCGGCATCCGGGTGGTCGCCTTCGGCCACCTGGGCGACGGCAACATCCACTTCAACCTGAGCCGTCCGGTCGGCATGGACAGCGCCGCCTTCCTCGCCCAGTGGGACCGCTTCGACCGGATCGTCAGCGACATCGCGGTCTCGCTCGGCGGGACCTTCAGCGCCGAACACGGGATCGGCCGACTGAAGACGGTGGACATGGCGCGCTACAAGTCGCCGGAGGCCATCGATCTTTCGAAAGCCATCAAGCGCGCGCTCGACCCCGCGGGGATCCTCAACCCGACAAAGGTCATCGGCGGCTGAACGAAGCCGGCGGCGGGGCGGAGGCGCGGGCCCGCTGCCGCGCCGCGATCACACCGCCGTGCCGCCGACGGTGAGGCCGTCGATGCGCAGGGTCGGCTGGCCGACACCGACCGGGACGCCCTGCCCTTCCTTGCCGCAGGTGCCGATGCCCGGGTCGAGTTCCATGTCGTTGCCGACCATGGCGACCTTGGTGAGCACGGCGGGGCCGTTGCCGATCAGCGTCGCCCCCTTCACCGGCGCGCCGAGACGACCACCCTCGATCTTGTAGGCTTCGGTGCAGGAGAACACGAATTTGCCGGACGTGATGTCCACCTGGCCGCCGCCGAAGGCAACGGCGTAGAGGCCGCGGTCGACCGAGGCGAGGATCTCGGCCGGATCCCGGTCGCCCGCCAGCATGTAGGTGTTGGTCATCCGCGGCATCGGCCGGTGGGCGAAGCTCTGCCGGCGGCCGTTGCCGGTCGACCGCTGGCCCATCAGGCGGGCATTCATCCGGTCCTGCATGTAGCCAACGAGCACCCCGTCCTCGATCAGCACCGTCCGCTCGGTGGGCGTGCCTTCGTCGTCGATGGTCAGTGAGCCGCGGCGGTCGGCGAGCGTGCCGTCGTCGACGACGGTGACGCCCGGCGCGGCGACGCGCTCGCCGATGAGGCCGGCGAAGGCCGACGTCTGCTTGCGGTTGAAGTCTCCTTCCAGGCCGTGGCCGATGGCCTCGTGCAGGAGGATGCCGGGCCAGCCGGGGCCGAGCACCACCGTCATCTCGCCGGCCGGGGTCGGCACGGACTCGAGATTGACGAGGGCCTGGCGGAGCGCCTCGTCGGCCGCCGCCTTCCATGTGTCCTCGGTGAGGAACCGCTCGTCGACGACGCGGCCGCCCATGCCGTGCGATCCGGTCTCGCGGCGGCCGCCCTGTTCGACGACGACGCTGACGTTGAGCCGCACCAGCGGCCGGACGTCACCCACGGGCGGCCGGTCCGGGCGCAGGATGTCAACCACTTGCCATTCGCCGGCGAGCGACGCGGAAACCTGGACGACGCGCTCGTCGCGGCCGCGGGCATAGCGATCGATCGCCGCCAGCAGTGCCACCTTGTCGTCGAACGGCGCCGCGGCAAGCGGGTTGGCGTCACCATAGAGGCGAACGTTGGTGCCGACCGGTGGTGCGGCAAAAGTGCCGGCATAGCCGTCCTGCACCGCGCGCACGGTCTCGGCAGCGCGGCGGATGGCGTCCTCGTCGAGTGAAGACGCGTGGGCATAGCCGGTTGCCTCGCCGGCGACGGCGCGCAATCCGAACCCCTGGCCGGTGTCGAAGGTCGCCGCCCGCAGCCGGCCGTCGTCGAAGACCAGGGACTCGGACTGCCGGTATTCCAGGAACAGTTCGCCATCGTCGGCGTCGCCGAGCGCCTCCTCGACGAAGCCCTGGACGCGCCCGGCATCGAGGCCGGTGCGCTGGAAGAACACCTCGTGGACGAGCGACTGATCAGACATTGAGACCTCCGG
>CAZBWP010000139.1:3865-5182 GCA_964495295.1 uncultured Rhodospirillaceae bacterium
GGGGGGAGAACCGATCATGCCGTCGATCACGTCCACGGCCGCCTGGCAGGCTTTGGCATCGCACCACGCCGCCATCCGCGACATCCACATGCGCGATCTGTTCACCGCCGATTCCGAGCGGTTCCGGCGCTTCTCGCTTCGCTTCGGCGACCTGCTGCTCGACTATTCCAAGAACCGGATCACGGCCGAGACCATGGACAAGCTGATCGACCTGGCGCGCGCCGCCGACGTCGAGGGCTGGCGCGAGCGCATGTTCGCCGGCGAGAAGATCAACGCCACCGAGGGGCGCGCCGTGCTGCACGTGGCCTTGCGCGCCGATGCGTCCGAGAAGATCATGGTCGACGGGCGCAACGTCGTCCCCGACGTCCATGCCGTGCTCGACAAGATGCGCATCTTTTCAGACGCGGTGCGCGGCGGCGCCTGGACCGGTCACACCGGCAAGTCGATCACCGACGTGGTGAACATCGGCATCGGCGGCTCCGACCTGGGCCCGGTGATGGTCGCCGAGGCGCTGAAGCCCTATCAGCAGCCGGGGCTCGGCGTCCACTTCGTCTCCAACGTCGATGGCACCCACATCGCCGAGACGGTGAAGCGGCTCGACCCGGAAACGACCCTGTTCATCGTTGCCTCGAAGACGTTCACCACCCAGGAGACGCTGACCAACGCCAAGTCAGCCCGTGCCTGGCTGGTGGACGCGCTGGGAGAAGGGGCGGTGGCCAAGCACTTCGTTGCGCTGTCCACCAACACCGAGGAGGTGACCGCGTTCGGCATCGACGCGGCAAACATGTTCGAGTTCTGGGATTGGGTCGGCGGCCGCTTCTCGCTGTGGTCGGCGATCGGCCTGCCGATCGCCATAGCCATCGGCATGGACCGCTTTCTCGAGTTGCATGCCGGCGCCCGCGCCATGGACCGGCACTTCCGCGCGGCACCACTGGCAGAGAACCTGCCGGTGGTCCTGGCGATGATCGGCGTCTGGAACAGCAACTTCCTCGGCGCCGGCACGTATGCGGTGCTGCCCTATGATCAATACCTGCATCGGCTCCCCGCCTACCTGCAGCAGGCGGACATGGAGTCGAACGGCAAGTACGTGACGCGCGACGGTGCGCGCGTCGACTATGCCACGGGGCCGGTGCTGTTCGGCGAGCCCGGCACCAACGGCCAGCACTCGTTCTACCAGTTGATCCACCAGAGCACCCGGCTGGTGCCGTGCGACTTCATCGCCGCCGCCAACTCGCACAACCCGATCGGCGAGCATCACCCGATCTTCCTCTCCAACTTCTTCGCCCAGACGGAAGCGCTGATGAAGGGCAAGACCGA
>CAZBWP010000139.1:5282-6663 GCA_964495295.1 uncultured Rhodospirillaceae bacterium
CACGACGCCTCCACCAACGGCCTGATCAACACCTACAAGGCGCTGCGCGAGCAACGATGACGCCGATCCGCCGGCTGCCCGAGACCGTCGTCAACCGCATTGCCGCCGGCGAGGTCGTCGAGCGGCCGGCGGCGGCGGTCAAGGAGCTGGTGGAGAACGCGCTGGATGCCGGGGCGTCGCGCATCGATGTGGTGCTCTGCGACGGCGGGCGCACGCTGATCCGCGTCGACGATGACGGGCGCGGAATGACGTCGGCCGAGCTGGATCTCGCCGTCGAGCGCCACGCCACGTCGAAGCTGCCGGACGACGATCTCACGCGGATCACGACGCTCGGTTTTCGCGGCGAGGCGCTGCCGTCCATCGGCGCCGTCGCCCGTCTCGCCATCACCAGCCGCACCGCAGGCTCCGAGCACGCTTGGCGCATTGCCGTCAACGGCGGAACCAAGGAAGCGGCTGAGCCGGCGGCGCACCCGGAGGGCACGCGCGTCGAGGTGCGCGACCTGTTCTTTGCCACGCCGGCGCGCCTCAAGTTCCTCAAGGCGACGTCGACCGAGTTCGGTCACGCCCTGGAGACGGTGCAGCGACTGGCCATGGCCCATCCCGACGTCGCCTTCTCGCTCGCCGACGACAAGCGGACGGCGCTGTCGCTGCCGGCCGCGAGCGGCGATCTGTTCGGTGCGCGGCGCGACCGGCTGGCGGCGGTGCTGGGCCGCGACTTCGCGGCAAGCTCCGTGCCGGTGGAAGCCGAGCGCGAGGGCATCCGACTTTATGGACAGATCGGTCTGCCGACGCTCAGCCGGGCAACCGCGGCGGCGCAGCACTTCTTCGTCGGCGGCCGGCCGGTGCGCGACAAGCTGTTCTATGGCGCGGTGCGCGGCGCCTATCAGGACGTGCTGGCCGGCGGACGGCATCCGCTGTTGGCGCTGTTCCTGGAACTGCCCGCCGACGCGGTCGACGTCAACGTGCATCCCGCCAAGGCGGAGGTGCGCTTCCGCGATCCCGGGCTGGTGCGTGGACTGATCGTCGCTGCCCTGCGTCACGCCCTGGCCGAGGCGGGGCACCGCACGGCGACCACGGTCTCCGCCGCCGCCCTCGGCGCCATCCGGCGGGAACCCGACGCCCGGCCCCGCACCTTCGCCTATCAGGCGCCACCGCCGCGCCCGTCGCCTGGCCTGGCTGAGGCCGGGGCCGTGTTCCAGGCGCCCATCACCGGCCCCGCCATGGAGAGGCCGCGGGTGACGACACCTGCGGACAAGCCGGACGGCGGCGCCCTCGCGTCGCCGCCGCTGGGGCTGGCGCGGGCGCAGCTGCACGGCACCTACGTGGTGGCGGAGACCGCCGACGGGCTGGTCATCGTCGACCAGCACGCGGCGCACGAGCG
>CAZBWP010000140.1:0-6623 GCA_964495295.1 uncultured Rhodospirillaceae bacterium
GCCAGCTTCGCGTAGTCCTGGATGGTGAGGTGCTTGTTCCGAAAGTGCAGGATCCCGCGCTTTTTCAGATCGCAGAGGATTCTGCTGACGTATACCGATGTCAATCCAAGGGCGTCGGCGATCAGGTCGAGATTGAGGGGCAAATATACCGTCTGATCTCCCAGGCTTCGGGACGTCCCGAGCACGCGAACGGACAGCGCCGTC
Source organism: uncultured Rhodospirillaceae bacterium (assembly GCA_964495295.1). Taxonomy (GTDB): domain Bacteria; phylum Pseudomonadota; class Alphaproteobacteria; order Rhodospirillales; family Defluviicoccaceae; genus CAZBWP01. The sequence continues at coordinate 205 of CAZBWP010000140.1, forward strand.
AGCAGATGAATGACGCGCCGTTCAGCGGGCTGCGAGCCGATGTTGCTGATGGCGTCATGGGCCCGGGCTTCCGCTTCCGCGCAGGTGTCGAGGAGTCGTTCCATCATGTGCGGATGCTTTCTGACAAAGTGCGGAAAAGCCCGGCGCGGAAACACGCACAATCGCACATCCGTGATACACGCCGCGCCCTGGCGCATCGGCGCCGACAGGTCCGATTGGTAGCCGATCAGGGCACCCGGCAAGAGAAAGTCGAGGATCTGCCGGCGACCGTTCACGGCGATGCGATAGACGGCGACCCAACCTTCGAGCAGATTGAACAGACAGTCGACCTTCGCGCCCTGGTGATACAAGTCTGTGCCCGCGCCGTAAAAACGTTCCTTCAGCTTGAATTCCTCCAACACGTGGAGGTCCGAGACCGGAAACACGCCACACGTGTTGGCGTGTCGGATCGCGCATGACGCGCAGCGATCGGAATGCGAACGGAACCCATCCAGTATCGTGCCCACGATTCTCTCTCCTGCGGCGTCTGTTTCCTGCGGTTGCCGGCTCACTCTTCTTGTGGATCGGATCTGACGCTTGGTTCTCTTCTATTTTGCCCTGCGGCTCGACCCGATCGTCTGTTCATGTCGGCGGCTGCCGTTAGTCAACGTCTCCTTTTTCTTGTCACGCCTTTCTTGTCACACCGGCGACGCGCAACCCCACCCACGCCGGACGACCATCCGGCCCGTTCTCTCTCTGTCTCTGTCTGCGAACCGCGCGTCACAGCGTCGCCAGGGGACGTCCAAAGCCGACGCGTCCCTCTTTCTTTCTGCGACCATCGCTTGCAGGCGGCTAGACCTCACCACACTGTTCGCAGCGTTCTCAGGGTTTGCCCCTTGATTGCGGCCACCCGCAAACGGGAAAACGCTCAGTCCGCAGCTCTGCGATGGCTATATCGGGACGAGTCCCAGGTCATACTGCATCCCATAAATCCTCCTCGTTATTCTAACGCAATGGAGTCCTTTGTTGCTTCCTGATTGGCCGCTGCTTTCTACGCAGACCGGCATGATCCACTTCGTGCACCGCCGCGTTGATACTACCCTCACCCCCTAATCTTTTATCTTTCGTGTCCGTATCGCGGGTGCACAATAAACTTCCCCCACAAACAACCTCTCGAACACCCCACATAATAGCACAACACGTCGGGCTTGCAAAATCTGAAATTGTGTCATTTTGCAGTACGCCGTCTACTGATCGACGACTCTCTCTCGGTTCAGTTGCATCAAGTCGATGCGAGTCACTTCGGGTTGAGCCAGGAATACACGCGCAACGCGAATCCTTCCAATATTCGTCAACGCCCAAGAATTCGCCGCCGCAGCGCCGGCGCTGCGTGGCGGTGGCAGGGTCCCTGTTGTCGGCACAGTCCAATGGCCGGAAGGCGGCAACGTTTCGCAAACACCAACGTCCCCGTTCGGCGCTTCCAGCCCGCCCGCGACCATCGATCGTTGCGCCAGGGATGCAGTTGAGCCGATGGCTTCAGCCGCCGGGCGCGAGGGCCCACCCGTCAAACGCCGCAGGCTCGTCTGGCCGCCGCGTAGGCTTGCGTGAAGCCCAACAGCGAGTACGCATCCGTCGACAGGGTATCGCCGCTTGAAATCCCTCTGGCAACCAGGATCCTGCCCGCCTTCATCGCCGCAATGAGGCTTTCGTCCTGTTCATCGTCATAGGCCCAGGCGCCACCGCGCGCATCGCCATCCCTGTTTCTTGTGAACAGGAAGAACGAGTGACGGTCATCAATGAGGATCTGGACGCGGCTGTTCGGCTGACTCTCGTAGCCGGTTTCCAGATAGACGACCCCTCCGGGGGAGGTCGCCGGGCGAATGGACACCGTCAGGTACGTGGCGTCCCGCGCCGTGTTCATCGCGGCCGATTGCTTGGGAGAACTCGCAACGAAGCAAACGGGTTCGTCGCCTGCACTGTCGCGGAACACGGCCCAGTCACGATAGGCCTGCACCACGGCCGGCGCGGCGTGCGGTGTCCGGGCGATGCCGAGGCAGGCGATGCAAGACGAGAGGCAGAAACAGAACATCATCACAAAGCGCATTCGCGTTCTCCATGGGGGCCGCTGCTGTCGCCCGGCGCAACGGCGCCTGCTACGATTGCGCGGTTGCTCGGCAAAACTGATCGTTTCCGGTGCTTCGAGGCCGACGAATGAGCCCCATCCGTTGGCTGGATCGAACCAGCGCAGCAACAGCCCGGTACATCCCACATGACGTTTCGATCCCAAGCGTCACATTGGCTGCACCAGCAGGGTTCGAACAGGTCCGGCGATCCGCGCATTGCATGGCGGGGACTGCTCACCGACAGTCCCTGAACCCTTCGCAATCTGTAACGGGATGATAGCCGAACCGGCAGAGACAGGAAAGCGGGTTCGCTGATCTGTCGCTGGCTTGGGCGAAGGCGGTCGGCCCGACTTTCCCTGAGGTCCCGCGACGCTTTTTCCCCCCAACCTGCCATTGCTGTTGCTTGTCGAGCCCGCCGCACGGGCGGGCGGGAGGCGCTTTCGGCGTCCGCTTTTCCCGACCAGTGCTGGGCCCTGGCACTAGGCCCTGGCACTGGACTTTTCTGGACAAAGTTAGACAAGCGCTCAATCTTCGGGTAGACATGGAAGACTTGGTCAGACCGTCAAATCAGGATAACCAAGGGTAACGCATCCAAGCGGGTTGGCGTGCGCAAGGCGTAAGGCCGATGCTGTCAGTCTTCTTTCCTCGCTGCGCGCAAGGGGCGCGGGTCGACGGTGTGCTTCCGCAGATCGCGGTTGTCCCGGGAGTGGGGCGATGCGCCGATTGACGCGTGGCCCGCGGGTCGACGGTCGATCGGCAGGCGCTGTCCCGCCGCCGCTGCCCCGTTGGCGAACAACGATGCGATGCGCCAGAATCCAGGCGGATCGTCAGAGCTTCACCATTGCGCCGGAATCCAGCCATGAATAATCGATCACATGGGGACACCCTTCAGAGCGGCAGGAGGATGCGTGTCGTGCGCCTGCTTTCGGCTGCGCTGAAGCGAACGGTGTTATTTACTGCCTTTCTCCTGTTGGCCTGCTTTCATTCCGTCGCCGACGAGCAGACCTCGAAGCTGGTTCGATTGTCGTATAGCAGCGGCTGGGACGCGCTGCCCGCCCTTGTCGCCATCGAGCGCGGCTTCTTCGAACAGGAGAAGCTCGTCGTGAGCGGCATGCCGACCTCGTCGGCCGGGGCCCTCGTCAACTCGCTCGCGGCGGGGACCACCGACGCGGCGGCCGTGCCGCAACGCACGCTGCTGATCATGGCGGCCGCCGAGGTTCCGGTGACGATCGTGGCGGTCGGCAGCTGGGGCCTCCAGTTCGAGCTCATTGCCCGAGCGGGTTCGGGCATCACTTCGGTCGAAACGCTGAAGGGGAAAACGATCGCGATCTCGGCGGGGTCCGACGCGCTCGGACCCTTCATGCGGCTGATCAATCAGGCGGGCCTGCGCCCCGACGCCGTCAAGGTCATTCAAGTGTCGGCAGGCCAGCTGATGTCGGCAATCAAGGAAAAGGCCGCTGACGCGGTCTTTGAGTCGGTTCATTTCACGCGAGCCATTGTCGAGCGAGGCGATGCTTCGCTCATCCTCGGCCCGGAGGACGTGACCAACGCCATCGGCTCCGTCATGGCGTCCCCCCTGGTTTTGAGCAAAACCTTGGTGAGCAAACAGCCCGATGTCGCCCAAAGAGTCGTCAACGCCTGGATCAAGGCTCTGCGGTATATCCAGCAGGATCCAGAGGACGCGGCGCGACTGATGCGGATCTTTTTCGATCGCCAAGGCGTGAGGGTCACCGCAGAGGTCGCGGAACAGTGGGTGGAGGCCTACAATTACAATCTCGACTCATGGACAGAGGCCGCCATCGCCGATGCCAACTATAACGGTTGGGGGCTCAACGCGGCCCGGATCTTGAAGGTCGTCCCTGACATTTCGGGCATGGTGGATAACCGCTTCGCCGAACGGGCCGTCGAACGGCTTGGCCGGGGATCCGAGGGTGACGCCGAAGCCACCGCCGGGGACGCCGCGTCGGCGGATCGGGCGCTGGATGTTCCCGCCGACGGCTCGAGCACGGCCCCGGACGACGAGCCGACCGGGCCGGGCACGCAATAGCGGTCGCGCAAGGGTGCGGCCGGCCCCCTAAAACAGGGAGAAGTTCGTCGGGAAACTTGCCGTGAAGCTGAAGTCGGGCGAGTCGCCCGTCAGCCCGGCTTGCGCCGTGACCAGCATGACCGTCCGTTCGCTCAAGGAAATCGACGCGCCGGCCAGCAATCTGGCGTCGTTCGCCCCCGATCCCGGGATCAATCGATCGTTCTGCTTGGTCTTCTGAACGAGTTCGTTGACGAAGGAGAAATTGATCGAGACGACCTCCGTCAGCGCGAGGTTCATGCCGACGAACCAGTTGTAAGTGTCGCCCGGATCGATCTTCCCCGTTTCCTCCTCCGTCCGCGGCAGATTGAAGGTGTAGCCGCCGCCCGCGAAGAAGATCACGGGATCGGTCCGCCAGACCGCCGTCAACCCGGGATTCACCCCGTAGAAACCGCTCCCCGTCGGGGCGGAGTCCAGGACCACGCGATTGCCCGAGGTGCGGATGGTCTCGATGTCGAACGGGCTCTTGCCGGTCGGAAAGCGCCCGCGCGCGCGAACCACCAAGCCCGGGATCCAGCCATCGCGATTCAGGACCTGGTACGACGCCGTCGCTTCCACGTCGCCAAGGCCGAAACCGGTGGTCTTGACCGATTCCTGATCGGCGGTGCCGAGACCGAGGGTCTCGGAGTCCGTGCGATAGACAATGGGAACGCTCGCATCAATCTGGAAGCGATCGGTGACGCCAAGCCTGGCCGTCGTTCGCTGTGTGACGATGTCACGGTTGAGGTCGTCGACCCGCAGACGGCCGATGAGGATGGCATCAAGGATCGAAAAGCCGCTGATGGCGATCCGGTTCCCCGACGTGTGGGTGTATTCGAGGCCCGGTTCGATCTGCAGCGCCCCCTGCCTGAGCAGGACGCCGCCCGCTTCCAGCAGCAACTGCTCCATCGGCGCTTCCGATTCCGGCCGGTCGGCATCGGGCCGCCCGGGCGCATCGGACGGAACCTCGGTCGCTGCCGGTGTCGTGGTGGTCGGCGATGATGGCGCGGGCCGCGCGCCCGGCGCCCCCTCGGCCGGCGGGGCCGGTTTCAAGGGCGGCGCCTGGGTGACGGGTGGCGGTGGCGCGGGCGGTGGCGGCGCCACGGCCCGCGGTGGTGCCGGCGCCACGGCTGGTGCTTCGGGTTCGGCCGCGGGCGGCACCGGCTGAACGGGAACCGGCGGTCTCGGGACCACACCCTGGGCGAGGAGGTAATGGTTCGACCCCGACCTGGAAAACTCCCGTCCCTGGTCGCCGTACATACCAAAGCCGGCCGGAATGGGGCCCGCGCCGGAACGCTCCGTCTCGCCGCGCGATTGCCGGACGAGCTCTTCCTCGAGTCGCTCCACCCGCTGGCGTTGCTGCTGCAAAGCCTCACGCTGCGCTTCAAGCAGCTGACGCTGCTCGGCAATCAGTCGCTGCTGTTCGGCCACCTGTCCTTCGAGGAGATCCAAGCGGGACGGAGCCGGGGATGGAACCGGAACCGGGGAACGACCCTGAACGGTTGCCAAGGTGGGCGACGCCGGCTCGGCGCCAGTCGCGGGCAGCGTAACGGCAAGGTGAGCGGCACACGCGGTCAAGACGAGGAGACTAGGCGCAACCGATCCCGTCCCTGGCCTTAGACGCAAAGCCACCACGCGACGAATCCCCCTACGAACGCTTAGCTAATCCCAGCATCAGTTGTTGGTAACACGGGCGCGCCGCCGCTCGAAGTTGGAATTCATTGGTTTCGGGACGATGGCCCCGGTTTCGCGGTCGTTGTGGCAACAGCGCAACAAGGGTAACGATGGCGATCGCGAGCGGGCTGCCGGCTGCCTCCCCCGGCAGAGGGGGCGTGGGCGGCGAGGCCGGCCGACGCAATCCGGCGCGCCGTGCCGCCGCCTCATGCAGACTCACTCAAAACCCCCGAAGGTTGCCAATAACACCGGCGAGCTGGGCCGCGTCCTGAACAATGACGACCTGCATGAGCATCGTATTGTTCACCACGTTGAAGTTACCCGGAACAGAGATGTTCTGGAATATGCCGCTGAAGCCTTGGGGCAGATTGCCGATGCCCATGGTGATTTCGGCAACGTTGTCGGTGATGGTCACATTCGGATTGAGGCCGGCGGCCAAAGCGTTCTGGGCTCCAACATCCCGAACCATGCCGCCGCCATTTCCCGGCAGGATGCTTGCATCGACACGCATCCGAAAGAAGATGCCACCCGCCCCCCGCAGTTCACCCATTTCGTGATTCGGCAACTCCTGCGCCCATGCG
>CAZBWP010000141.1:0-6621 GCA_964495295.1 uncultured Rhodospirillaceae bacterium
ACGGCATCACATCCCGGCGACGGTCATCCCGTCGACGCGAATCGTCGGCGCATCGGTGCCGTAGCGGAACACCAGGTCGTCGGCGACGGTGATGTTTCGGAACATCTCGAGGAGATTGCCGGCCACCGTGACCTCGCTCACCGGATAGGCGATCTCGCCGTTCTCGATCCAGAAGCCGCCGGCGCCGCGACTGTAGTCGCCGGTGACGCCGTTGACGCCGAAGCCGATCAACTCGGTGACCAGAAGGCCTTGACGGATCTCGGCGATCAGCGCCTCGGGCGTCACCGGGCCCGGCTCGACGTAGAGATTGCTGGCGGCCGGCGACGGCGGACTGCTGACGCCGCGCGACGCGTGGCCGGAGGGCTCCAGGCCAAGCTGCCGCGCCGTGCTCAGGTCGAGAATCCACGACGTGAGGACGCCGTCCTCGACCACCATGCGCCGGCGCGTCGGCAATCCCTCGCCATCGAACGATCGCGAGCGCAGGCCGCGCCGCCGATGTGGATCGTCGACCACGTTGACGCCCTCGGGCAGGATCCGATGACCCATCTTGTCCTTGAGGAAACTGGAGCCGCGCGCCACGGCGCTGCCGTTGATCGCCGCGGACAGATGGCCGAGCAGGCTGCGCGAGACCCGCTGTTCGTAGACGACGGGAACCTGCGCCGACGGCACCTTGCGCGGCTGCAACCGCCGCACCGCCCGCTCGCCGGCGACGCGCCCCACCTCCGCCGGATCGCGCAGGTCGCCGGCATAGACGGCGCTGGTGTAGTCGTAGTCGCGTTCCATGCCGGTGCCGGTGCCGGCGATGACCGACACCGACAGCCCCGACCGCGAGACCGCGCGGCTTTGGGCAAAGCCGTTGCTGGCGACGATGGCGATGCGGCTCGCTTCCCACGAGGCGTCGGCGCCCTCCGAATTGGTGACGCCGACGACCGCCCGGGCGGCGTCCTCGGCCTGGGCGGCGCGGGCGATCAGCGTCTCGGCATCCGGCTCGCCAGGCTCGCAACTGTCCATGTCGAGGATCTCGGTCGCCAGCATCGCCGGATCGGCAAGGCCACAGAACGGATCCTCGGGAACGCTCCGCGCCATGGCCACGCCGCGCTCGGCGAGCTCGTCGAGCGCCGCTGGCGCGACGTCGGAGGTCGAGACGATGGCCTGCCGGCGGCCGATGAAGACGCGCAGGCCGACCTCGTCCTCCTCGGCGCGCTCGATCTGCTCGCGGGCGCCCAGGCGATAGGCGACGGAGAGGCTGCGGCTCTGCAGGCGCACGGCGTCGGCCGCATCGGCGCCCTGCCGTCGGGCCCGGTCGATCAGGTCGGAAAGGAGCATGATATCGGCGTCGCTGGCGGTCATGGTCTGATCCTCGGCTGCATGGCGGGAGCGGCCGGGCGGCGCTGGCGGTCGCCCCACCCCGGTCGCGAAGGCATTCGTCGCATCGACGGCAGCGGATTGCCACGATCCGATTGATTCACAATATCAGGTGGACATAACGTGCAGTCGATGGTCGCGCTCAGCGGCACATCGATCGACCGCCACCCACGGCCCAGGAGCGCTCCGCGTCGACCCATGTCAAGCATCACCGCCCAACCTCCCTCCCCCGCGGACGGGACCACGCGCCAGCGGCTCGAGTCCGCGGTCGTTCGATTCGCCGGTGATTCCGGCGACGGCATCCAGGTGACCGGCGGCCGGTTCGCCGAGACCACGGCGCTGGCCGGCAACGATCTTGCGACGTTCCCGGACTTCCCCGCCGAGATCCGCGCCCCGGCCGGTACGACCTACGGTGTCTCCGCCTATCAGATCAACTTCGGCGCGCGCGCGATCATGACCTCGGGCGACCGCCCCGACACGCTGGTCGCCCTCAATCCCGCCGCGCTCAAGGTGGAGATCGGCGGCGTCCGGCCGGGCGGCCTGGTGATCATCGACAGCGGCGCGTTCAACGAACGCAGCCTGCGCAAGGCGGGATATCTCAGCGATCCCCGGCACGACGGCAGCCTCAACGCCTTCCGGGTGATCGACGTCGACGTCTCCCGGCAGACGCTGGAGGCTGTGAAACCGTTCGGCCTGTCGCAGAAGGACGGCTTGCGCTGCAAGAACATGTGGGCGCTGGGTCTCGTCTACTGGTTGTATGCGCGGGATCGCGGCCCGACCACGGCATGGCTGCACGAGAAGTTCGGCCGCCGCCCGGAGGTGGCCGATGCCAACGTCGCGGCCCTCGACGCCGGTCACGCGTATGCGGAAACCGCCGAGTTTCCCGCGGAGATCACCGGTTTCGCCGTCGATCCGGCGCCGATCGCGCCGGGCGTCTATACCGCGATCACCGGCAGCGAGGCGATGGCCTATGGCCTCCTCGTCGGCGCAGAGCGCGCCGGCCTCCGGCTGTTCTTCGGCTCCTATCCGATCACGCCGGCGTCGCCGATCCTGCACATCCTGAGCCGGCTCGGCCGCTACAACGTGCTCACCTTCCAGGCCGAGGACGAGATCGCGGCCGTCTGCTCGGCGATCGGCGCCTCCTACGCGGGCGCGCTCGGCGTGACGTCGAGTTCCGGCCCCGGCATGGCGCTGAAGACCGAAGCGATCACGCTGGCCGTATCCGTCGAATTGCCGCTGGTCCTCGTCAACACGCAGCGCGCCGGCCCATCGACAGGCATGCCGACGAAGACCGAGCAATCCGACCTCTATCAGTCGGTGTTCGGCCGCAACGGCGACACCCCGGTCGCCGTTCTGGCGGCGCGCTCGCCGGCCGACTGCTTCGATGTCGCGGTGGAGGCGGCGCGCCTGGCGACGCGCTACATGACGCCGGTGATCGTGCTCAGCGACGGCTACATCGCCAACGCGGCGCAACCGTGGCGGCTGCCCGACGTGGAGGCGATTCCGGCCTTCCCGGTCAGCTTCCGGCAGGATCCGGCCGACTATCGCCCCTATCGCCGGAACCCGGAGACACTGGCTCGCGAATGGGCGATTCCCGGCACGCCGGGGCTGGAACACCGGATCGGTGGCATCGAGAAGGACGCCGAGAGCGGTCACATCTCCTACGATCCCGCCAACCACCAGCGGATGACGGAGCTGCGGGCGGCGAAGATCGCCGGCATCGCCCAGGACGTGCCGCCGCAGGAGGTGACCGACGGCGACGACCATGGCCACCTCGCGGTGGTCGCATGGGGCTCGACGTTCGGGCCGATCAGCCGCGCCGTGGCGAACTTGCGCGCCGAAGGCCACGACGTCTCGCACGTCCACTTGCGCTATCTGTGGCCGCTGCCGGCCAATCTCGGCACGCTGCTCGGTCGATACGACCACATCCTGGTGCCGGAAATGAACGCAGGGCAACTCGTCACGCTGCTGCGCAGCCAATACCTCATGCCGGCCGAAGGACTCAGCAAGGTTTCCGGCCAGCCGTTCAAGATCCATGAAATCGAAACGGCGATCCGCGACCGCCTCGCGCCCGCCGTCGCCAGACCCCAGGGAGTCGCGGTCCGATGAACGTCGTTGCCCCCCCCGCCCGCCTCAAGCCGCAAGACTTCGCCTCGGACCAGGAGGTGCGCTGGTGCCCCGGCTGCGGCGACTACGCCATCCTGAAGGCCGTGCAGAAGACGCTGGCCGATATCGGCGCCCGGCCGGAGACGACGGTGTTCGTCTCCGGCATCGGCTGCTCGTCGCGCTTTCCGTACTATCTGGCGACCTACGGCTTCCATACGATCCACGGACGCGCGCCGGCCGTCGCCACCGGCATCAAGCTGGCCAATCGGGGCCTCGACGTCTGGATCGCGACGGGCGACGGCGACGGCCTGTCGATCGGCGGCAATCACATGGTGCATATCCTGCGCCGCAACGTCGACGTGCAGATCCTGTTGTTCAACAACGAGATCTACGGCCTGACCAAGGGGCAGTTCTCACCGACCTCGCGGGTCGGCACGCGGACCCCGTCGACGCCGTACGGGTCGGTCGATGCGCCCACGTCGCCGGTGGCGTTGGCGCTCGGCGCCGGCGGCCGCTTCGTCGCTCGCGCCATCGACACGCAGAAAGGTCTGGTCGATGTGCTGACGCGCGCGCACGCCCACACGGGCGCATCGTTCGTTGAAATCTTCCAGAACTGCATCGTCTACAACGATGGCGTCTTCGACGACTTCACCGCCAAGCAGGCGGCCGCCGACATGCAGATTCATGTGGTGCACGGCGCGCCGCTGACGTTCGGCAAGAACGGCGAACGCGGCCTCCGCCTGGTGCCTGGCAGCCTCCGCCTGGAGGTTGTGGCCCTCGGCGAGGATGGCGTGAGCGTCGACGACGTGCTGGTGCACGACGAGACCAACCGAACGCTGGCGACCATGCTGGCGGCGATGGCACCGCCCTTGATGCCGATGGCGCTCGGCGTGCTCTACTGCCAGCCGGGGCCGAGCTACGACTCGGTGATGACGGGGGCGTTGGCCTCGGTCGAACCGCCGACGGCCGCCGATCTCAACGACCTGCTGCGGCAGGGGCACACATGGACCGTCGAGGGATCCACCGGCGAGACCGCCGGCGCCTGAGCGGCGGGCCAACGCGGCCGACGCAATCGCCGGCGCGTCGATGGCGGCGCGGAACGAACGAGGGGGGCTCGTGGCGAGACCGATCAGCGTCGCCATCGTCGGTGCGGGGCCGGCCGGGTTTTATGCGGCCGAGGCCCTGCTCGGCCTCGATCGCGACGTCCGCATCGACTTCATCGAACGCCTGCCGACGCCCTATGGCCTGATCCGCGCCGGCGTCGCCCCCGATCATCAGACCACGAAGAAGGTCGCACGGAAGTTCGAGAAGACGGCACGACAGGACGCGGTCAACTTTTTCGGCAATGTCACGGTCGGCGAGGACATCTCGCTGGCGACCCTCCGGGAGATCTATGATGCGGTTGTCCTGGCGATCGGCGCGCCCGTCGACCGGTATCTCGGGATCCCCGGCGAGGACCTGCAAGGCGTCTACGGCTCGGCCTTGATGGTCGGCTGGTACAACGGTCACCCGGATTTCCATGACCTGGAGCCGATGCTCGACACCACCGCGGCGGTGGTCATCGGCAACGGCAACGTCGCTCTCGACGTCGCCCGGCTGCTCGTCAAGTCCGCGCGCGAGCTGGCGGTGACGGACATCGCCGAGCATGCGGCACAAGCGATCGCCGGCTCACCGATCACCGATGTCTACGTGGTCGGCCGGCGGCGCCCGCAGGATGCGCGCTTCACCAATGTCGAGCTGCGCGAGATGGGACAACTGGAGGCGTGCGTGCCGCTGGTCGACGCGGCGGAGTTGGACGCCGACACGGCAACGGCCGGCGACGACCGGGATGGCCGCCTGCAAGAAAAGAACCTGGCGACGCTCCGGGAATTTTCCGGCAACTCCGCCCGCGACAAGCCGAAGCGGGTGCACTTTCGCTTCTACCTGGCGCCGCAGCGGATCCTCGGCGAGACCGTGGTCGAGGGCGTCCGCTTCGAGCGCACCCGCCTGCAGGACGGCCGCCTGGTCGGCACTGGCGAGGTCGAGACCATCCCGTGCGGCCTCCTGGTCGCCGCCATCGGCTACCGCGGGCAGCCGCTCCCCGGCGTCCCCTTCGATGCCGAGCGGGGTGCCGTGGTCAACAGCGATGGCCGGATCGAGCCCGGCCTCTATGCCGTGGGTTGGGCGAAACGGGGCCCGGTCGGTGTCATTTCCTCCAACCGGCCCGACGGCCTGCGCTGCGCCGAACAGATCGCCCAGGACCTGAACGGCGGCGAGAAGCCGGGGCGCCCCGCCCTCGCGCGCGTGCTCGCCGAGTCGGGGGTCCGCGTGGTCAGCTTCGAGGACTGGCAGCGCATCGACGCGGCCGAGGTGGCGGCGGCCGACGGTTCGCGTCCACGCCGCAAATTCACGACCATCGGCGAGATGCTGGGACTGCTCGAGGCCTGAGCGTTCGCGGCCCGTGTGTACAATCCTCGCATTGGCCACCATACTGCGGGGAACGTTGAGCACATGCACGGATCCTGAAACAGGAGGTGAGCCATGACAGACGAAGGGTACGCCGGTGACATTTCACCGGAGGAAGCCTGGCGGATCCTCGAAAGCGATCCCCGGGCGGCGCTGGTCGACGTTCGCACCCAGGCCGAGTGGGCCTATGTGGGCGTGCCGGACCTGAGCCGGATCGGCAAGCAAACGGTGTTCGCGCAGTGGGCGCTGTTTCCAAACATGAACATCAACCCGCACTTTACCGCGCAGGTGGAAGCGGCGGATGTTGCCGCCGATGCCCCGGTGCTGTTCCTCTGCCGCTCGGGCGTGCGCTCGCGCTCGGCGGCGATCGCCATGACCGCCCGGGGCTTCGCGAAATGCTACAACATCGCCCACGGCTTTGAAGGGGACCACGATCCGCAGCGCCACCGCGGCGCCCTCTCCGGCTGGAAGGTGGCCGGGCTGCCATGGGTGCAGGGCTGAGGCGCGCGGTCGGGAGGCTTTCGCCCTCGCCGTCCGCGTGCTATCGCGCGCACAGTCCGTCGCCCGGCCGGAGCGCCGATCGGGCCTGATCAGCGAACGCATGTCCGTGGTGGCTTCTCCCAAATCCGGCCGGCCGTGGCCGACGCGTGTCCTGCACCGCCTCGAAGCGTGGCTGGCACGCTTCGGCGTCGCGCTTGTCCGGGC